>JAGQGA010000383.1:0-2556 GCA_020432595.1 Anaerolineales bacterium
AAAGCTGAAAAGGGGAGTGCCTCTGGTTTTATCCAGCTTTATTTGGAAGAGGAGAGCCAGCGGGCGCATATTTTGTATTTGAGTCCGACAGTGGATGCGGGAGCGCGTTCGCTGCAAGTAGATATTGGCGAGGCGGTGCAAAATGGTGTTGTAGATGGTGCAGTATGGCTGCCGCTGCTGGATCAGGCGGTGATTGAGGTGGGGCAGCGCGGGGTGCATAGCCTGGTGGCGGAGGTCAGTGAGCAAGGTGGCGAGCTGCCAGTGCTGCGGCGGGCGGGTTTTGCGATTTATACGCGGCAGGATATTTGGGTGTTGAGTGGTGCGGAAACGGCCGTTTTGCCCGACCCCGATCCCTCCCTTCGTCCCCGTGAAGCAGCCGATGACTGGGATATTCAGCTACTCTATGCCAACATCGTCCCCCGCTTAGTGCAACTTGTTGAACCCGTCCCCCGCCTGGACGATGGCGAAGGGTGGGTGCTGCGCGAAGACGATGAGTTGGCTGCCTTTATTCACATTCACGACGGCCCCCGTGCCACTTGGCTCCGCCTATTTATTCATCCTAACGCCGAAGCCCGCGTGGACGAAATTGTCAAAGCCGCTCTAAGCGTGCGTCCAGCCTCTACAGCCCATCCCGTTTACTGCTGCGTGCGTCGCTATCAAAGCTGGATTCAGAACGCGCTGGAGCGCCACGGGTTTGCTTTTTGGGGTAGCCAGGCGGTGATGGTTAAGCATACGGTGCAGCACCAGCAAAAACCCATGCGTGATTTGGCGGCAATTTTGGAAAAGCAAGCTGTCTCTGCTTCGGCTCCTATGGTTCAGCGTTGGCAGCATGAGCCGGAGCAAAACGGCCGTTCTTAACTTGTAACAACTCCCAAACCTGGCAGTAATCGGTAATCAGTCAACAGTCAACAGTAATCAGTTGCCGTGAGTGACTGATTACCGATTACCGATTACTGATTACTGTTTACTGATAAGCAGAATGGATCAAACGATAGAAAACCTACAAGCAAAAAAAGATTTAGAAAAGTTGCTGGCAATTTTGCCAGAGCGGGTGTGTGCCAGCATTGAGGCACGTGGGCGCGAGAGTGAACTGCTGGAAGTGGTGCTCGATTACGGCCGTTTTCCCACCGCCCGCTACATTGACGGTGAAGTCACCCTCAGCGAGCAAGACGTAACCCGTGAGGAAATAGACCAAGTTGTCAACAGCATTGGTGCCTTTGACGACGACAACCGGGCTGGCATTGCCCGCACCCTGCACCGCATCTCTGGCATTCGCAACCGGCGCGGTGACGTGGTGGGGCTAACCTGCCGCGTAGGGCGTGCTGTTTATGGCACCATAGACATCATCGCCGACATTGTGGAGCAAGGCCACAGTATTTTGCTGCTGGGGCGGCCTGGCGTTGGCAAAACCACTATGCTGCGCGAAATGGCGCGGGTGCTGGCCGAGAAAAAACGGGTGGTCATTGTAGATACCTCCAACGAAATTGGTGGTGATGGCGACATTCCCCACCGCGCTGTGGGCAAGGCGCGTCGAATGCAGGTGCCGCGCCCGGCACACCAGCATGAAACGATGATTGAGGCGGTGGAAAACCACAATCCCGAAGTCATTGTCATTGATGAAATTGGCCGGATGCAGGAAGCGGCGGCGGCGCGGACGATCAACGAGCGCGGTGTGCAGTTGATTGGTACGGCGCACGGTCAAACGCTGGAAAATCTGCTGCTGAACCCAACGCTTTCGGATTTGATTGGCGGTATTGAAAGTGTGACGCTGAGTGATGAAGAGGCACGGCGGCGTGGCACGCAAAAAACGGTGCTGGAACGACGCGCTCCTCCTACGTTTGAGGTGCTCATTGAAATTCAGGATCGGCAGCAGCTTCTGGTACATAATGATGTGACCAATTCGGTGGACAGCATGTTGCGCGGCGAGCGGCTTGACCTGGAGCTACGCTTTCGTGGTGAGGAAGGCGAGGTGCAGCGGCAAATGCAGCCGATGGTGATTGCTTCGTCGGCGGTGACGGGGCGGCGTGGTGGTCGCACAGGTCGTGACACGGGGGCTGTACCACCGGCTACAGGTGGCACGCTGCGACCGCCGCGTGGCTACCGCGATAGCCAGGAGGCGATGGTGAATGGTGATGGGTTTGAAGAGGAGGATGAGGGGGAAAACGGCCGTTTTCCCGAAACCATCCCCAACCGCCTCGCCCTCACCAACGACGAACCCGAGCGCAAAACCATTCGCGTCCTGGCCTACGGTGTTGCCCGCAACCGCCTCTTCCAGGCCGCCAAACAGCTCAAGATCAAGCTCCTGGTGGTAGACGAACTGGCCGATGCCGACGTACTTGTGACCCTCAAAAGCTACTACCGGCGGCGGCGCAAGCTCATCAGCGATGCCGAAAACCGGCGTACCCCCGTTTACGTGTTGCGAGCCAACACCGTGACCCAAATGGAGCGGTTTTTGGCCCAGGCGATGAACATGGAGGTGTCGCCCACCGACCCTTTTGAGCAAGCCATTGCTGACGCAGAGCGAGCCATTGCCCAAATTGGCACTGGCATACCCAG
>JAGQGA010000383.1:2656-3893 GCA_020432595.1 Anaerolineales bacterium
TCGCCCACCGACCCTTTTGAGCAAGCCATTGCTGACGCAGAGCGAGCCATTGCCCAAATTGGCACTGGCATACCCAGCGTTGACCTAAACCCAGCTGGTGCGGCCATTCGCCGCTACCAGCACCAAATGGCGCGGCAGGCCAACCTCGTTTCGCATAGCTATGGCAACGAACCCAATCGGCGAGTACGAATTTTTAGTACAAGACGTTATCAGTAATCGGTAATCGGTAATCAGTGAGTGCCTGATAACTGATAACTGATTACTGATTACCGCCCAAGCATGTTTATTAGCTTTGAAGGGCCAGAAGGCAGCGGGAAGACGAGCCAGATACGGCTGTTGGCAGCATTTTTGCGTGAGCAAGGTTGCGGGGTGACGGTGACGCGAGAGCCGGGCGGTACGCGCATTGGCGACCAAATTCGTACTTGTCTGCATGACGTAGCGAACCAGGAAATGGTGCCAACAGCCGAATTCTTGCTCTATTCAGCATCGCGGGCGCAGTTGGTGGGCGAGTTGATTCGGCCAACCTTGGCGGCCGGCGGTGTTGTTTTGTGCGACCGTTATGCCGATAGTTCTCTGGCCTACCAGGGCTATGGGCGTGGGCTAGATTTGCAGGATTTGATCACCATTACCGCCATTGCCACTGGTGGCCTGAAACCCGACCTGACGTTTTTGCTTGACCTGGACGTGGAGCGCGGCCTGGCGCGGCGGCGTTTAGGCGGGGAAGAAATGAACCGGCTTGATTTGGAGTCGGTGCGCTTTCATGAGCGGGTGCGGGCGGGCTACCACGCGCTGGCGGCGCAGGAGCCGCACCGCTGGCGGCTGGTGAATGCGGATCGGCCAGTTGAGGAAGTGCAGGCTGATTTGCAACAGGTCGTTAATGACACGATTCTTAGCCGTTGCCCAAAGTAAAAGATACAGAAGATCACAGAGGAAAGACATCGGTTTACAGAGAGAAGCAGCAACATTTAGTTGATCTCCTCTGTGATTCTCTTTGTTACATTTTTATGTTACGGTATATCAGGAGCCGTGTCGGCTAGGTCTGGCATTGCTTTTTCAATCGTTTCTGGTGATTCGCCCTTTTCCAAACGATCCACGACTTCATTAAATTCGTCGCCTAAATCTTCCCCCATTTCCTGGCTCATTTTTCGCATAAAGCGGCCCATCGCCTGGGGGTCGTCTTCATCGAAACCGGCAAGCATGGCATCGTCGCTAAAGCTATCGAGCCGGGCATCTTCAG
>JAGQGA010000383.1:3990-5711 GCA_020432595.1 Anaerolineales bacterium
GCGGCGGATGCGGCGTTGAAGAGTGTCACTTTGGCAGTGGGGACAAACGGCCGTTTTCACCCCATATTCCGCATACGTGAAAAATAGACGTGCTGGACGACGGCACGCTTGACAGAGATAATCATAGTACGGCATTCTTAAAACCTCGTTTCTTGGGCACTTGCCCATGTTGTCTCCTTTATAAAAAGCTATAACCATTTTGTCAATTAGATGCAAGGAATGGCAATATCTTGACCGATACTGCCTATTTCTTGTTTGTAAAGAGGAACCGTTGTGACCCAATTAATAAATTGTCCACGATACCCCCAGGTCATTGTCATTTCTGGCCCCTCCGGGGTGGGCAAAGACACCATTGCCCGACATATTATTGAATTATATCCAGAAGATTTTTATTTCGTTGTCACCGCCACCACTCGCGCCCCACGCGACTGGGAGGTTCATGGTGTTGATTACTTTTTTGTCACCAGCGACGAATTTGCCCGCATGATTGAGGGAGGGGAACTGTTGGAACATGCCATTGTCTATAATGACTATCGTGGTGTACCCAAACAACAGATTCGGGATGCGTTGGCAAGCGGCCGGCATGTCATCATGCGGGTGGACGTGCAAGGGGCGGCCACGCTGCGGAAGCTCATCCCCAATGCGCTGTTTGTTTTTTTGACAACAGGGTCGGAAGAAGAGTTGGTGCATCGGCTGCGTGAGCGCAAGTCAGAAACACCAGAAGGGCTGAATTTACGTATTGCCACAGCACGGCTGGAGCATCAGCGGATTTGGGAGTTTGATTATTGCGTTATCAACCCAGACAGCCAGCAGGAACGTGCCGTGCGCGAAATTTTAAGCATTGTCGAAGCGGCACAGTGCCGAGTGAAGCAGTCGCCGGTGGTTTTGTAAGCACGGTGCCCGGCATAGAGTAGGTGGCTCTGGTTTGCCTTCACGCTCCGTGCCGGGCATTGTGTGGGTCATCGGAGCAGCGTTGCCAGCCAGGTGATTGCGCCAACGATGAGAAGGATAGCAACCCCATAGGTGGTTGCTGCCTTGAGAACATCCCCGTCTTCTGCCCCGGCCACGGTGCTTACGCCCACCAGCACTTTAGCGGGGGCAAACAAGGCGCCAATTGCCCCCCCGGATGTTTGGGCGGCCAGGATGAGGGGGACTGAGAGGGAGAGCGCAACGGCCGTTTGTTGTTGAAGCTGCCCAAAAACCACATTGCTATTGGTGTTGCTGCCCGTTACAAACGCCCCCAACCCACCAATAAACGGACTGAGCAGCGGAAACAGCCGCCCTGTTTGGCTGAGAGCTTCGGCCAAAAGCTGCGTCATGCCCGCATGTTCCATCGTTAGTGCCATTGCCACCAGACTAAACATGCCAATCGTGGGTTTGCTCCATCCCTTTAGCGTTTTGCGCCAAATTGTTTGCCCACTGTAGCTGGGGGCGGTTGCCGTGCCAAGCGGGCCGCGCCATTTGTACCAGGCAAACACAATGAGGCTGCCATAGAGCAGCAGCGAGCCGCCGTGCCCGAACACATTGATGGAACGGCCTGTGCCAGCGGCCGTTTGCCAGCCGTAACGGGTGGCAACGGCCGGAAAAGTGGGGTTAATTATCACTTTACCCAGCGCGTCTTTTAGCACTGTTTGCCCCAGAATAATGATGATGGTGACAATGGCATAGGGGAAAAAGGCTTGGAGTAGGGGGCGCAGGTCAAATTTTGCACCGGGGACACG
>JAGQGA010000384.1:0-1398 GCA_020432595.1 Anaerolineales bacterium
CACGCCTATTCCTGTACCCGCTGCCACAAACATTCCTCCACCCGCCCCTACCGGCCGGCCTACTGGCCCCAACTTGCTACCTAATCCCTCCTTTGAGGAAGGGCACTACAACCTGAATGGCATTCCGGAGCTACAGTTGCCCAATGGCTGGCTGTTTGAATGGGACGAAGGCCCAACAGGTTACGGCACCGAGGCTTGGGATGTGTGGGTACGCCCCGAAACCCGCGTGCTTTCCGATGCCTTTCTGCCAGCCATTGAACACCCCCTTTACATTTGGGACGGCATTCACACGGTTAAAATTTTTAAAGGGCAAGGAGCGATTAGCTACCGACTGCTAACCGATGTAGCACTTCAGCCCGGTACCTACGAGCTAAAAATCTCTTATTTTCCCGACTTGGTGATGGGTTATAGCAACGGCCAAAAGCTCTATGCTGACGATCCCGTTGCCGGAGAAATTTACCTTCTTGCTGACGGCAACACCACAGGCTGGATTTTTCCCACCTTTGGGCAGCGCAACACCACCGTTTTGACCTTTGCCGTAGATAATCCCCATGTTGTGCGTGTTGGCTTTGCGGCGCGAGGGCGCTTTGCGCTCAACAACAATGGCTGGTTTATGGATGATTGGTTCTTGCGTAGGTTAGAGTAGCGGCCTGACGCAACTTTTTTTTGCCGGTAACGTATAGCATCATGTGAAGAATTGATTCACACCATGACAAACTATTTATCCGACAGGAGCGGTATAAGCGATGAGTGAAGAAACAACTCCCAGTGTTGAAGAGATTAAGGAACGGTTGAAAGTTGAAATTCCGGTTGAGGAAGACACGGTCACGAAAGCTTCAACCGAAGCTGCCAGCGAGATGGACATTGTGGAAGAGCTGCGTGGCTTGGGCAAGCAGTTTGCCGACACGCTGCAAACGATGTGGAACAGTGATGAACGGCAGCGGGCGGAAGCAGAAATCCGTGATGGCTTTAAGTCGTTTGTGGATGAAGTGGACAAGATGATTGGTCAGGTGCGCGAGAGTGCTAACGCAGCCAAGATGAAAGAAGAAGCGACTAAAATGACGAACAAGGTTGAGTCTAGTGAATTTGGTCGCAAAGCGCAGAAGAGCATTGTGCAGGGGTTGCATTGGCTAAGTACGGAGTTGGGCAAATTGGCAGATCAATTTACACCACCGGAAAAGGAAGCCAAGGCTGAGGAAGCGCAGGAAGAGTAGCCTGATCTTTGGATGGTTAATTGAATGTTGGCAAAACGGCCGTTTTTGTGGAAAACGGCCGTTTTTTCTTCCCCCAAATTTTCACGCCCGGTCACGGTTGACCCACTCCGCCACACCGTTTATAATTCCCCTCCGTGGGGAAAGCGCACATTAAAAAACAGGACAACATACAGCTTGCTGACGA
>JAGQGA010000384.1:1496-5699 GCA_020432595.1 Anaerolineales bacterium
CCCCGCCACACCGTTTATAATTCCCCTCCGTGGGGAAAGCGCACATTAAAAAACAGGACAACATACAGCTTGCTGACGATGAACGTTGGATGCAAGAAGCCCTTATCGAAGCCGAAAAAGCCGCTGCTGCGGGCGAAGTTCCCGTAGGCGCAGTTGTTGTGCTGGAAGGTCAAATTATCGGTCGTGGACACAATCGCAAGGAATGCGACCAAGACCCAACCGCACATGCTGAAATAATTGCCCTGCGTGAAGCCGCCGACACAGTAGGCAATTGGCGGCTGTTGGGCGCAACGCTTTATTGTACTCTTGAACCTTGCCCGATGTGCGCGGGGGCCATGATTCAGGCAAGGTTACCCCGGTTAGTCTATGGTTCCCATGACATTCGCTTTGGTGCCGATGGTTCCATTGTAGACGTGCTGCGAAATGAGTCGTTTAATCATCGCGTGGCAATTACGCGGGGGGTGCTTGAAGAAGAATCAGGTGTTTTAATGCAGCAGTTTTTTCGCAGCTTGCGTGAAAAGCGCAGCAAATGATGTGGTTTTGTTAATAACGTAATTGAATAGTTGATATGGAGAGGTGCCAGAGTGGACGATTGGGGTACTCTCGAAAAGTACTGTGGCTTTACGGTCACCGTGGGTTCGAATCCCACCCTCTCCGCCTGATAAAAGGACGCATATTGCGTCCTTTTTTGTTGCCATATGGGTGAACGTAGCTTATGCTTGCAGCAGGTTTACAGATTATGAATGAGTATCAGAAATTTCGAGAGCAGATTGACGAATTTATGCAGCATCATCCGCAGTCGCCGCTGGACGAAGCGCATCGGCTTTATTTTCGAGGGCTGTTTTATTATGAGCCATCGCCAGCCTATCTGGTGATGGCCACGGTCACGCGGTTTTCGGCACGCGAGCCATTGGTGGAAATGGAAACTAGCACAGGAGATCGCCGTCGTTATCGGCGTTGGGGGCGAGCGCATTTTACCATTGACGGGGAAGCAGCCGCGCTGACGATCTATGCCAATCCGTATGAAGAGGATTTTTTCCTGCCTTTCCGCGATGCTACCAGCGGCAAGGAGACGTATGGTGCCGGCCGTTATCTGGATAGCCACCGTCCTGGTTTGCGGCAGCTAGGGGAAGGGGAGATCGGGATTGACTTCAACTGGTGCTACAATCCCTATTGCGCGTATAACGAGGGGTATAGTTGCCCGCTTCCTCCTCGTGAAAACTGGCTAGCGATTCCGATTCGGGCGGGAGAGAAGGTATTTCATTCTTCCTCCAGGTGAAGTTGATCACTTTACGCAGCGAAACCCTAAATAATCTGGGGCAAATGATTTTGTTCTCGGCCATACTTGGCCGTTATAGACAATGATGTAGGCATTCTGCTCATTTACCTCTGTTGCCGTCCACCAGTAGATGACTGGGGAATAGATATTCCACAGCGGCGGCTCTTTATCTGGGGTGGTGGCGTAGACAGCTTCTGCACGCTCTGCATCCCAAACACCACCACTATTCTCCCCATGTCGAGCCAGCGAGCGCACTGCTTCATCAACCGTTGGCAAGCGCCAGATGTCCTTTGGCTCGGCCGCCAGGGTCAAGCCGTCATTCGCCAGATAGCGACACACGTGCTGTGCTTCTTCCCAGCTTTCACCTTGGCGCGGCCAGCCCGGCCCATCAGGCGCCCAAGTGAGGTTAACGCCATTCCCTAGTACTAGTTGAGCTTGCAGATTTCCATCATTAAGGCGTTGTGAGACACGGTAAACGGGTTCAATGCCAAAGATGATGAGGGTCAGCAAGGGTAGGCTAATGGTCAGGGTGATGGCGAGTTGGCGCGGTTGAGGGCTACCGTACCAGTAGAGCGCTCCCAAGCCAAGCAGAGGGAGAATGATGAAAAAAACGGCCGTATTGCTGAATACATTAAAAAACCAGATGGCTGCCACAGCTATAATCGCGTGTAGTCCCGCCCCAGTGCGTGGCCAAACAATGGCAACTAACGTCACGATCATGAAGATCAGCATCGGGCTAAGATATTGGGCAAACATAAGCCCAACATTTGATAGCCACGATTCGTAGTACCAACCTTCGTGGAAATTTTCAACAATGCCCCAAAATGACCAGAAACAGGTGACAGCTATTGACAAGCCAACCGCAATCCAGCCTGTTACGTTATGCTTGTTATAATGTTTCATTCGGGTTGCTCAAGCATTCAAAAATTGCCTTGCTCATACCTACTACGAAAATTTTGGCTGCCTCTGAGCTTCGGTTTGTATGTGGGTTTCAGACGGGTCGCTGCCCGATAATATAGCGAAACGAGAATGTTGCTGACAATAAAGGTTGATACGGCCAGCGTTACATACTTCAATAAGGAAGGCATTGCTGTGTTGAGAAGGAGCGTAGCAATCACGCCTAGCACGATGACATGAATGATGTAGACGTAGTAAGAATTCTGGTTCAGTTCACGCCAAAGTGCCCCCGTCTTATCAAAATATCGCCAGAAGGTTTCAATCATCACATAAACCATGCTGAACAATGAAAGTTGAAAGCTAAACCATACGACCACTCGGTCTATTGTTTGGGAAACTATGAAATTGCCGGGGCTGAAGAGGGGAGACAACAAAAAGATGATGTAAACCAAAATTGGAATTGCAGAGAGTGTAGAAACAGTGTAGTAAAGACGTGGGTTTTCAGGTTTGGTGTCAAATATCTTCAGCCTATAGGAAAAGATGCCCAAAAGGAAAAACATAAAGTAGGGCAGCACCATTTCATGCTGAAAGTCGAGGAAAGGGGTGAGCGTCCACCCACGAAGGTTGAAAATATCCATGCCAAGGCTGTAAACAAACCCAATTAAGAATGCACTGAATACAGCACTTTTTAGAGAAAGGTTTGGCATCCTGATATTTGCTTTGGAGAAAAGCAGATAAAGGAGGCTGAATACAAACAGCACTGGCAAAAACCATAACCAGTTTTGACTGCTAATATTGCCGTTGCTAAAGTGGAAGTAACTGGTCCAATGTTCTTGTGGCAGGCTTCGGGAATACAAAAAAATGACTTTGTAAAGCGGGATGAGCGTCAGAACGGCAATGACCCAAGGTACAATCAGCCTGGAAAGCTTTCTCTTGATGAATCCCCATACTTGTCTTTTTTTCAAGGAGGGGGGTGCCAAATACCCAGAAATAAAGAACAAGGTAGACATCACAAAAATATCTGTGACAAGGCCTATCAGCCCGGAAATATTGTTGATGGCAGGATCGTCTACAATCCAGAAAGAAGCCCAAAAACCAGTTGCTTCATAGACTCCGCCCGCATGATAGAGGATCACTAAAAAGATAATGACCGTTCTGAGGTTGTCCAGGAAGTGAAGCCGCTTTGTTTCGCTAGTAGATTTTTCCTTAGTAGTCATTGTAGTAACTCCTTTTCGAGGAAAATGATGACTGATCAGATGTTGTTATCCGCCATCATTTTATAATCCTCCTATTGTTACGCGGCTGTGGCGAACCCAATCGCCCCCAGCACCATTCAAGGATGGCAGGATGATCCCCTGCGAGGCCATTTTAGTACCGCGGCTTTCTAAATTTGCGGGGTCAAAGTGCTTGAAAACACGGCCTGCCATCCCTCAAATTCAGGAAGTTACGGTACTAGCGCCAATGGCAACAACAAAGAGGATGACCCCCAACATAGCAAGACAACCCTGTCGCTAATGCCACTGATGTGAATGAAGGTACCAAGTTTGGTCAAAGCTGCCACTGGGAGTGAAAGATGCTTCCAGAGGGTGTATTGGTGGAGGAGATTGGTGAGAACGTGCCATCTACCCATCCTACGTGCGTTAGAGAGAGGGTGTAGACTGACTTGTTGGTGGATGGCAATAATGCTAAGACATGAACTGGAGTTAAGCCTGTAAACCTTGGGGCACTGCACCGTCTGTAATAATTTTACACATGTAAGAACTGGCTTATTACCAGAAACTTGCTATTCGGTATCGCTGAAGCGGATGCGTGTATGAGTGTAGGGTTTGTTTTAATGACCTGTTGTGCTGGGTCAAACTCTTCAATGTACTGAAATGTGTATTAACCCAAAATAACTGTAGCTAAGCAGGCATATAGGCGTAAGTGAACAAGATCATGCTGCATGAAGATAAATGTCATTCATGGCGTAGGCTCTCCGTTTAAAGTGGAGAAAGAAAACGGCCGTTATTTCCCCCGTCTTTCCAATT
>JAGQGA010000385.1 GCA_020432595.1 Anaerolineales bacterium
TGCGGGTGCAGGGGCGTTGGCTGGGGGTGTGGCTGCTGGGGCGGCGTGACCCCGATGGGCTGTATGGGCAGCGTGATTTGCCCTTGTATGAGACGTTAGCGGCACAAACGGCCGTTGCCCTCATCAACTTCACCCAGTCCGAAACGCTTCAGATGTTGTACAAAATGAACATTGAACGGCACGAGCAAGAGCGTCTGGCATTGGCACATGATTTGCATGATGTGACCTTGAGCGAGCTTGCCGTGATGGCGATGTATGTGAATGATGGCGTTTCGCCCAAGTTTCATGATCTTTACCGGGGAATTACACACCATTTGCGCCAGATTATTACCGGGCTGCGGCCCAAAATGCTGGATTTTGGGCTGTGGGCGGGGTTGAACCAGCTTGTGGATGTTCAGATGGAGCGGTTGTCGCCGGAGTGTGAACTGTTGTTTGATTTGCGCCAAACGGCCGTTCGTTACCCACCCCACATCGAGCAAGAAATCTACCGCATTGTGCAGCAAGCCCTAGAAAATGCCATTGCTCATGCCCATGCAGAACTCATTCGCATTCACGGTCATCTATTGGCCGATAACCTCACCATTGTGGTAGAGGACAACGGCGTTGGCTTGCCCTACAAAGGTCAGTTGCCAATTACCAGGCTGCTGACCGAGGGTCATTTTGGGCTGGTGGGAATGCAGGAACGTGCCGCTTTTATTGGTGCCCACATACAATTCAGATCCCCCCCTGGGGAGGGAACGGTTATTAGCATCGTGTGGCAGCGGTCGCCGGTTGGATCGTAGCATTGGGTGGCCTTTATATCGTTTTTAAGGTGCGAAGCTAGCGACAGAATACGCCGGGAAGGTGAAAGAGTGAACTACACATTTTGTAGAAAAGTGTAGAATTGGCCTGTTTTGATGAAAAAGAGGGCAGAATGACTGAGTTTGGCGAGTGTTTAAAACAGCATCGCCTTAAAACAAAGGATACAGACAGCAGTTCATCCAGTTATTTGACGCAAGCGCAATTGGCTGATCTGATGTCCCGGACTGTTCCCGTTGACAGCAGAATGATCAGCTTTTGGGAGACCGGGCGACGTAAAATCCACTATAGCGAACGTAGCACGCAGCTTTGTCTAATCCAGGTGTTGCATAAACATGGCGGCATTCAGACGGTAGACGAGGCTAATGAACTGCTGCGACTGGGGCGGTATGATGTACTGTCGGCGGCAGAAATGCAGGAAATTAACCGGGCATGGGCTGCACCGGTAGCGATGGCAGCACCGCACGCTGTTTATCGTCCATCGTGGCCTATGGTTTATGAGTGGCTTGATGGCGTTTTTCGCTGGTCGGAGGCGGATGATCATGCGCGGATGAGTTGGGCGGGAATGGTGATTTGGTCGCTGGGGGTGGTTAACGGCCGTTTATCTCCCGATCACTTTCTCGCCTTCCTGGCCGCCTGCCTGCTGTGGATAGCCGCCATTTGGCTGTTGGTACCTGCGCTACAATGGCCGCTTACCCCCCAACCCGTGCTACAGCAAGCCGTGGTGCGGCTGTTGGCTGGCTGGTTTGGCTTGCCGCTGCTGCTGGCACTGTTCACCAAAGCCGATGGCATGGAGCAAGACCAGCACCCCCGGCTGCCGCTGCTGCTGCTCAAATTGACTGGGGCAGTGGTGGGGTTTAATCTGGTCGTGCTGCTGCTGCTCATGGTGGCGGCAGGGTGGTATTATCTGCTGCTGCCGCCGCTGCTGTGGGGGTGGCGGCTGGTGGTGCTGCTGCCGCTGCTGCTGGGTCACATCGCCGCCCGGCGTATTCCGGTGGATCGTTTGAAAATGTATCAGGGAGAGCTGCGGGCACACGCGGTTGATTACTGGTTTTTTGGCATGTACCTGCTGACCGGGCTGATGGTGGGGGCGGCTCTTTTTTGGGGGTATCGTTTTTGGGCAAACCCAGCGGTGGGAACGAGTTTTTTGTTGGTGATGCTGGGGATTGTGTTGTGGGAACGGCAGAAAAAACGGCCGTTATCCCCCCTCCTCCTCATCATCCTGCTTGGCTTCGCCTTCCCCCTGCTCATGGCCTGGCTCCTGCTCTTTGTCTCACCCATCGGCCACGTTGCCATTAACACCCCTGCTGCCGCTATTGAGACAGGTTTAGGGTTGGCCTATGTGATGAGCCTTTGGTCGCTGGGGCTGACGCTACAGTTGCGAACCCCTTCCCTGTCGCGCCAGCTACCAATTGGTGGGCTGCTATTGCTGGCCGTGGGTTTGTCGCTCTATTTGCTGGTTTGGAAGCTAGTACCAGCGTGGCTTAACCTGCTGGGCTTTGTGGTTGCAGCAATGGGGCTAATTGGGTGGGGATACAGCCAACCACCCGCTGAGGACACAAAGCCCCCAGCGGGTGGCAGTCCCGGCGGCTAACCTTCAAGGTGCCAGGCACCTGCAAAATGGTTCCTAAGGCGTGCCGGGTACGATGGGAAAGTCAAATTCAGCCGTATGGCCGCCAACGGCCGACTCGGCACCACAACCATTCACCCCTAGCACATAGTAATAGTAGTTGGCTACGGGGTTGCCCACCACCGTGTCGCTATCGGTGATAGATGCCGTGCCACTGCTATAGGTGATGGTGCCCGATAGTTCCACAACGCCCGCCCCATTGGGGCTAAAGTAAGGTGAGGTTGAGCGCAGCACTTTGTAATCGCTGTTGCCTGTGTCATGGGGCCAACTGAGCGTGACATTGGCACTGTTGCGCTGGATGGTGACATCGGCTGGGCTAACCGGAGTGGTGCAGGTCAGATCCAGGCCAATAAGTACCGGGTCATGGTCAGAAGCGCGGAACTGGTTGTTGGCGTACAGCTCCGTAATTTGCTGTGCGGTTTTGAAGTTTTCGTTGTAATCAAGGGCAATTGGCTCATCGGCATTGATGTGCCATTCCGTGACCCCCATGACCTGAGGCAGCAGCGACGGGCTGCCAAGCGCGTGGTCAAGATAGCCCCACTGCCCGTCAAAGGCGAAAGAGTAGGTGCTGCTGCCTAGGAATTGAAGAATGAGATTGGTATAACCGGCGCTGGTGATGGCGGTAATTGGGTTTTCCATCGCATAGGCATTGAGGTCGCCCATAATGATCACGTCACTGTCGCCCACGCCGGTTGGGTCGGTGCCAAGCCAGGTAACGAGGGCGTTGGCAGCACTGGTGCGCGTCAGGTTGCAGTTACCTTGTCCATCGCCTGTATCGGGGTCGCCCACGTCGTTGCAGTCAGACCCCTTGGATTTGAGATGGTTGACGGCGATGGTGATGATTTCACCGGTGGTGGTTTGGGTAAAACTTTGCACCAGTGCCGGCCGATTTTTGCTGCTGTTAAAATTTGAATCAACGGCCGAACTCATCACCTTGGTGGTGCCAGTGGGCGAGACGGTGTTTTTGTAAATGAGAGCCACCTTGATGGCATCGGTGCCAAGGGCATTGGTGGAGCTAGTAAGGGTGTCGGCGTTGATAAAGCTGTAGTTTGCCCCAGCGGCGGCCAGCCCGTTGATCAAGTCCTGGATGGCACTGCCGCTGCCATAGCCATCGTTCTCCATTTCCATCAGCCCCACAATGTCGGCATCCATGGCGGCAATGGCGGCGATGATTTTGTCACGCTGTTTGGTAAATTCGGTGCTGTTTTCGGCACCGCGACAGTCAGTAGCCGCGCCGCCAACGCCGTTGGTGCAGCCGGTAAAGGTGTTGAAGTAGTTGAGGACGTTGAAGCTGGCGACTTTGAGCGTACCGCCAACGGCCGTTGGTGTGGCTGGGCGGCTATTAACGGCCGTAAATGTGGGCATGGTGGTGGGGTGAATGCGGTAAGCATTGACGCTGCCGCTCCAGCCAGACCAACTGTAGGTGAGAACGCCGCTAATGTTGCTGACCGTATCGCCGCCGCGCAGGGTATTAACGGCCGTTAACTTCGGCGGTGGATAAGCAATAGTCGCCGGGTTTTGCGTTTCGCTGCCATCATCCAGCACAATCTTGTTCAAGTCATTGCTGGCCTGCACTGCGTTGGCTGCTGCCCCCGGTGCCGCCACGTGGGTGGGGTTAAACAAACGGTCGCCCGACGACAGCGTAAGCTGCCCGCCCCGCGCCAGCAGATAATGTTCGGTGACAGTTAACGACTGTGGCAGCGTGACATACATTCCCTCAAACCGCTCCGGCGCGGTGGTACTGGCAAAAGGCAGCGTCACGCTGGCGGCCGTGGGCAAGGTGGCTCCGCTGCTGCACACCACTAGCGTATCCACCTGGTTGATTTCGGTTAGCTCAAAATATTCGGTGACATTGCCCTGTAGCCGCACCACGTCTCCTACGGCCACATCCGTTCCAGCAGGGTCATAAACAAAAATGCCTTCGGAGGTGGTCGGGTCGGCATCGGCATCACTGTCTTCTTCCTGCACAAAGAAGCCGTTAAGCTGCGTTGACGTTTGGAAATCACCCACGACCACCCCTTCGATAATCACATCAGCCGTGCCGTTGAGCGGGCTAACGGTACCGCTGCCCTGAATGGTGTGGATAGGCATTTCGCTGTTGTCGCCACAGCTTCCAAACCCGGCAGCCACGGTGGTGAAGCTAAAGATATAGTCGTTTGCCATGTTTTCCAGCGGGGCATCCTGGTCGGTTACGGCATCTTTGTCAATGGTAACGGTGCAGCTTTCGCTATTGGCAAAATCTGTGTTGGGGTTGAGGGTGAAGGTTTGGGGGCCACCCGTAACGGTTGCCGTGTGGTTGCCGCTGCTGGTGCAGCTTATGCTAAACCAGTTGCTGCCAACGGTTACATCTTCGCTAAAGGTGATGCTGATGTTGGCATCTAGGGCGACATCGGTGGCGTTGTTGCTGGGGGTGGTGCTGCTAACGGTGGGGGCGGTGCTACCTCCGCTAAACGTTTGCCCGGTGTTACAACTGCCAAAGGTGTTAGCGGCGGCACTATTCCAGGTGAAATCTTCATAAGTTGAGCCAGTGCCGCTAAGTTGGAGTGAATACCCGGGGAGGGTGCTGTTTGTTTCACTCACGCCAATATCGGTGCTGGTTTGACCATTTGCTGGGCCATTGGTGGCAGCAAAGCTACCTTCGTAGCTGAGGAATTGAATGACAGTTCCATTGTTATCTACCAAGGCCATGCCGTCAGGTGCACCGTTTTGCAACCCGTTGGTGAGATAATTCACTACAACGACCCCATAGCCACCGCAGGTATCGGGAATGGTACTGCTGAGGGTATCAGAACCAGATGGATCGGCTGCTGGGGTACTGTAGGAGGCTCCATTGCTGCCGTTATAGCGGACGATACTCCAGCCTGTGAGGTCAGTTCCGGCGGGGCCGACAATTTCGATACCTTCGCCTACGTCGCCAGTTGATGTGCTGTCATCGTAATGGATTTCGTTGATAAAAACGGCCGTTAAGGCGTGGGTAATGTTGTTGTGTCCTGTGTGCAGGAAAAGCACTGTGAACAAGAGCCAACAAAGGTGAAAATAATGCTTTCTTGCCATATCTGATTGTCACGTTCCTTTGGCTTCCCAAAGACAGAATATTATCTGAGTTATAAGCCGTTTCCAAATGAAGTGGAACCAATCTGGAGAAACTGGGTATACTCATACCATTTCATATTGGGAGTTTGCTGTATCATGGATTTTAC
>JAGQGA010000386.1 GCA_020432595.1 Anaerolineales bacterium
GCTGATGGTTAGAGTTCTTCGATGACGGGACGGTGGGTGTGTTGGTCATCGCTGAGGGGGGTGGGCTGGCGGTAGATACCGCGTAGGAGGTTCCAGCGGATTTGGAACGCTTCAAGGATGTTTTTGAGGTAGTCGAGTTTGCTGACGTGGGTGCCGGCCGCATCAATCCAGTCGGCGGGAATGACTTTGATGGAGTAGCCGAAACGGCGGGCGAGGGCAAGCGATTCGTCGTCAATGCTCCAGCCGTCCATGCGGGCAACGGCAAAGACGCGGTTGGCGGCTTCGCCGGTAAACGCCTTAAAGCCACAGCGGGTGTCCCAGATGCCGGGGACGACGAGCGCCTGGATGATGAGGTTGCCGAGGTTGCCCAGCAGCCGCTTGAGGGCGGGCTGGGGGATGGCCTGGTGGGCGCCGGCGGCATCTTTGCGGTCGCGGGAGCCGATGACCACTCCGGCTCCCTGGTCAAACAGGGGCTGCATCTGGTCAAAGTGGCACATATCGGTGGAGTTGTCGGCATCGGTGAAGAGGCGGATTTTGCCTCTGGCAGCCAGCATCCCTTCGCGGATGGTGTAGCCTTTGCCTTTGTTGACGGTGCGGTTGATCCAGCGAATACGGCCGTTTTTTCCTCCCTGCTTACTTTGGGCAAACTCCACCACCTTGCCAATGGTGTCATCGCGGGGACCATCGAGGACAATGAGCATTTCCCAGTCATAGGGCTGCTGGCTGAGGTAATGGTGAACGGCGTTGAGCGTTTTGCTGATGCGCCGTTCCTCGTTATAGGCGGGTATGATGACGGACAAATAGGGTGTCATGGGGGAATGTTACCCGTGCTAAGGATTGTCGTCAACCGGGTTGTGGGCTGTGGGCGTGCGGAGCTATTTTGCAGCGAAAAGGCGGTTTTGTTTGATTACCTTTGAATAGGACACGGACGAACACGGACGAACACGGACGAATCTACGTTCTGTTTTCTTCATGGTGGTCGGCGTAGTCGGTGCCGTCTCCTGCCATGTGAACTACCACATCATTCATCGCTTGCCAGCACGCCGCCACGTCGTGCTCGCTAGTTTGCCAGTTGGAGAAGGCGGCGCGGATGGCGGGGATGCCTTTGTAGCTGGTTGGGGTCAGGAAAACGCGGCCATCGTCGCGCAGGAGGGTGAGATAGCGGGAAATGTCGCTGGGCTGCACATTGTCGCGGTTAAGGGTGAAGCAGACGACGTTGAGGTGGGTTTCAGCCAGCAGCCGGAAATGGCTGGAGGTGGCAATGTGGCGGGTAAGCTGCTGTGCTTGCTGGCAGTTGCGCTCTACAATGTCGCGGTAGCCAGAACGGCCGTTTGCCAGCAGCGAAAACCAAGCGGGCAGCGCACGAAAGCGGCGCGAGTTTTGCGGTGTTAGGTTCACCAAACTGGGCTGGCCGCTGGGGTCACCAAGATAGGCGGCGGCATTGCTGAAAACCTGGGCTTGCAGGTCGGGGTGGTGGCTAAACTGCATGGCCGAGTCGTAGGGGACGTTGAGCCATTTGTGGGCATCAATGGTGATCGAATCGGCTGTTTCCAGCCCGACCACCAAATGGGCATGGGCAGGGGAGCAGGCGGCAAAACCGCCAAAGGCGGCATCCACGTGGAACCAGAAGTTATGGGTTGTTTTGAGCCGGGCAATGGCGGGCAAGTCGTCAAAATCCACACTGTTGACGGTGCCCGCGTTGCCCACGACGATGCAGGGCTGTGGCGTGGCGGCTAACTGCTGTGCTAAGGCAGTTACGTCAACCGCCTCCCGGTTGGGCAGGGTGGGTATGGTTTGGACGGCATTGCGCCCCAACCCAAGCATGGCGGCGGCTTTGTAGATGCTGGAATGGGGGGTGGCGGTGAGGATTTGCACGGGTGGCAGCCCATAGAGGCCGTCTTGCGCCACGTCAAGGCCGTGCTGCTGCGCCAGCCATTGGCGTGCCAGAGCCAGGCCGACAAAGCTGCTCATGGTTGCGCCGCTGACAAAGGTGCCAAAGAAGCTGTCGGGCAAACCGAACAATTGGCGCAGCAGGTGGATGGTTTCGTATTCAACGTGGGGGGCGATGGAGTCCATATCGGCCATGACGTTTTGGTCGTAGGCGGCAGCAAGCCAGTCGCCAACGAGGGCGGCGGGGGTGGTGCCACCGGTGATAAAGCCAAGATAGCGGGGGCCGGGGCTGCCGGCAAGACCGGCTTCGTATTTTTGGCGAAAGGTGGCAAGGGTGGCGGCAGTGCCGAGGCCGTTTTCGGGGAGCGGGGTGTAGGGTGTGGGGGGATGAGGGTTGGTGGCGGGAGAACGGCCGTTTATCCCCGCCAGAAATTCATAAGCAGCAGCACTGGTTTGGTCAAGCAGTTGTCGTAGGTTTTCCTGGTCATGTTTGAGCGTTGGGTGCATTTACATCTTCTCCCGAATGATTTGCCCCAGTACTTTGACCCCAGCGCGGATGGCGGTGGGGGATTGGTTGCCGAAGCAGAGGCGGAAATGGTCATTTTCGTCGCTGTGGGGCAAATAGGCATCGCCGGGGGTGAAGGCGAAGCCGCGCTGAAGGGCGGTGCGATAGAGTTCGCCGGGGGCGAAAACGCGGGGTAGGGTGAGCCAAGCCGAGAAACCACCGCTGGGGCGGGTCCAGCTTACGCCGTAGGGCAGATGGGTTTGCATTGCTTCCAGCAGCACATCGCGCCGCTGTTTGTAGATGGGGCGGATTTTGCGAAGGTGCCGTTTGAGACCGCCTGATTGGAGAAAAACGGCCGTTGCGCGCTGCACCAACCCTGGCCCACCAAAATCGGTGGCGCGGCGCAGTTCCAACAGGCGGCTGCGGAGGGCATCATTTTGGGTGATGAGGTAGCCGGTTCGCAGACCAGGCATGAGTATTTTTGAGAAGCTGCTCAGGTAAATAACATGGTCGCCGGGGTCAAGTGCTTTGAGCAGGGGGGGTGGGGGAGCATCATAATACAATTTGCCGTAAATGTCGTCTTCGATGATGGGAAGCTGATACCGCTGGGCAAGCTGTAGCAGCCCTTCTCGCCGCGCCAGCGACATGCAAATGCCGGTGGGATTGTGGTAGTTGGGGATGGCGTAGTAAAAGCGAGGGCGGTGACGCTGGATGAGCCGTTCTAAGGTGTCGAGACATGGCCCTTCACCGTCAAGCGGGACGTTGATGAGGGTCAGGTTTTGGGCGTGGAGGATGTTGAGCGTGCCGAGAAAAGTGGGTGCGTCTATAAGAACGGTGTCGCCGGGGCGGGTGAGGGCTTGAGCGATGAGGGCGATGCCCTGCATGGCTCCGGAGATGATCATGATTTGTTCAGGAACGGCCGTTATACCCTCCTCCCGCACCATATCGGCCAACACCACTCGCAGTTGGGGGTCGCCCTGAATAGAAGTGTAGCTCATGACGCTTTCGGCATCGCCGCGCACCCGGTTTAGCCCGGCCCAAAATTCATCAATGGGGAAAAAAGCATCGTCGGGGTGAGCCAGCGCCATCGAGCGCACGCCAACCACATGGTCAAGCTGCAAAATGTCGTCGAGCACGCCGTCGGCGGTGAGCCGTCGGCCGATTTTGTCGAGCATGGTGTGGGGTTGGACGGAACGGCTGACAAAGGTGCCGCGCCCCACCACGGCTTCAACCCAGCCATCGGCCTGGAGTTCGGCGTAGGCGTTTTGCACGGTGAGCCGGGTGACGCCAAGCTGGTCGGCCAGTTGGCGCACGGTGGGCAGACGGGTGTTAGCGGGTAAACGGCCGTTGCCAATCTGCGTCTTGATCTGCTCGGCAATTTGATGGTAGAGCGACGGCTTGCCGTGGCGGTTGAGGTCAAATGTTAACATACGCATCACCAAAAGTGAGACAAATAAGTAAAATTAACGAAATTGTCCTACTATTTTGGCGGAAAACGGCCGTTGGGCAAGAGACAATGCGGCAAAAAGAGCGGGGACAATAGGATTTGCCAATAACTGGCTCGTTAATTGAAAACGCCCGGCGCTGAACCGCCGGGCTACGAAACGATGCCCGATAAATCGGGCTAGTGCCTGGCCTCAAGCCCGATTTATCGGGCGTTGTTTTCTAGCCGGGCGATTTATCGCTTGGCGGGTTTTCCCATTGTTCGTCAGCTTAATTACAGCAATGCGGGGTTTGGCGGCAAAGGCAGGAGGCGGTGATGGCGAAATCGGCTGTTTTTTCGGCCTGGGCTAGTTTTTGGCGATAAACGGCCGTTTCTTCTCCCCGCCCCAACCGTTCCAAACATTCCACATACCCATGCAGGCTCCACACGTTGTTGGGGTGCTGCGAGGGGCGTACCAGGGTTTTGTCCAAACCTAAATCGGCGCGATAAACGGCCGTTGCTTCCTCCACCCGTCCCTGTTCCAACAGCAGTGCCCCCAGCGCGTGGCGCGGCGGCTGCATCCACGGCCACGGCTCCGTATAGCTCAACAAGTCATACCGCCGCACCGATTCGCGCAGGTGGGCAAAGGCCAGATCATACGCTTGACATCGGTATTCCAGCTCACCTGCCAGCATCGCCTCCGCCACCGCCAAAATGTCGCGGCAGCTATTTTGAAAGATGCGCCGCTCCTCTGGCACCCGCTGCAGTGCCGCTGCAAACAAGGTTTGCTGTTTTTCCGCCTGGGCAATGTCCCCCGTGGCGGCGTAAGCTACCCCTTTGGCGTAGTGCCACATGGCTGTTGTCACACAGTAGAGATCGGGGTCGGCCGGTAATGGCTCCGCCTTAATCTCCTCCCATTTGCCAAAACGCACCAGCACATGCGCCTTCATCCCGCTGTACCCCTCCAGATAATGCGCCAGGTAATCATGCTCATGGTGCAACCCCTCAGGCGGAATCATGGCTGTGATCTCTTCCGCTGCCCGCAGCGCATTGTCATAATGACCCAAAAAGAGGGCGGCATAAACCTTAAAATGGACGTTGTGCAGCCGGTAAATCGTGTATAGTCCCAATCTAGCATCATAATCCACGAACTTTCTGTCGGCCATCCCCGCCAACGCGTTGGCTTCATAGGCACGGTCATACAGCCCGCACAAAATATAAATGTGCGACGGCATGTGGACGAGGTGCCCAGAATCGGGCACCAAGTTGAGCAGCTTGTTGCAGGTAGGTAATGCTTTTTCTGGTTGCGGCGACATCTCCATGATGTGGATATAGAAATGGAGCAAGCCGGGGTGGGGGGCGGTGCCACGGTCGGCAGCCCGCCGAAACGCCTTTTCCACAATTGCCATCGCCTCAGCCGTGTCGGCACCAGCGGCTGGAACTTCCTTGTCCAAATCCCACAGCAGCCAGGGCGTGCGGCAGATAAGTGCCTCGGCCGTCAGGGCGCACACGTCGTCATCATCGGGGAATTGGGCGTACACTTGGCGCATGACCTCGGCGTAGGCATCGTCCCACTGGGAAAACACATTGTCATCGTCAACCTGATCGGCCGGAAAGCGAACGGCCAGGGCGTTGATAAGTGCCTGGTCTGCCGGGTGCGCCTGGGCAGCGCGTTTTTGTGCTTCTTGAGCAAAGTTATGGGTTTTATACAGCGCTTTGGGTCGCCATTGGTCTGAATAATCTGTCCAGGCCTGGTTGTAATAGGGGCCAATGGCGTAGGCAACGCCCCAATAGCCCAT
>JAGQGA010000387.1 GCA_020432595.1 Anaerolineales bacterium
TATGTGGCGGAAATTGGATTTTCTCGGCTGCATGTGTTTAGCTATAGCCAGCGGCCGGGGACAGCGGCGGCGGCGATGCCGGATCATGTGGCGGGGCCAGTGAAAAAGGAGCGGGCGCGGCGGATGATTGCCTTGGGTGAGCAGTTGAGCCAGGCTTTTCATGGGCAGTTTGTGGGGGAAGTGGTGGATGTGCTGTGGGAAACGGCCGTTGGTGCCGACACACATGCCCTGCGTTGGGTGGGCTACACCGACAACTACATTCGCGTTCACGGCCACGGCCCAGCCCATTTGTTTAACCAGATTACCCCAACTCGGCTGTCTGACCCTCGCCCTGATGGCATGTCGGGGACAATTATGCTGGTTGAGAATTATGTTTAGTTGTGTTAAGATGGCGGCATTATTTGATTGAGGTCATTATACGGCGTTACATAAAAGGGAGATTGGGGGTTAGAGATTGGAGATTGAAGCTCCCTAATTTCTAATCTCCAATCTCTAATCTCTAATATTAGCGGAAGCAGATTGTATGAGTGAACAAGAACAACAACGTGCCCAAACGCTGGGCAATCTCATTCAGCGGGCGCGGCTGCACGCCGGCCGAACGGCGGCCGAGTGTGCGGCTGTGCTGGCAATTGAGGCGGAAAATTTTGACGAGGTAGAAAACGGCCGTTTTCCCCTCTCCCTCCCCGACCTTGAAGCCCTTGCCATTTTTCTGGAAGTACCCATGGGCTACTTTTGGGGCACGGCAGCATTGAAACAGCCCACCCAGCCCAACTACGCCGCTTTTCTCGCCCTGCGCCACCGCATCATCGCCGTGCTGCTGCGGCAAGAACGGCTGAAGGCCAAGCAGTCGGTGGCAGAAGTAGCGCAGGCAATTGGCTGTGAAGCAACCGATTTAGAAGCATATGAATCCGGCCAAACCCCTATCCCCTATTTAACTTTGGAAGCCTTGTGCAGACATTATGATGCTCCCATTAGTGCCTTTGTAGATGCTCAAAATGGGCCACTGGGGCGGCACGAAGCGGAACAACGGCTGCAAAAACTATTCCACGAGCTATCGCCCGAAATGCAGGCGTTTGTCACCAACCCTAGCAACGTCAGCTTTCTGGAAACGGCACGCCGCCTCAGCAGCATGAACGTCGAAGGGCTGCGCCGTATTGCCGAAAGCATCCTCGATATTACCTATTAAAACCAAACTTTTGCCATAGTTGAATTATCGAGAACGGCCGTGGCACTGCTTAAACTTCTTGCCGCTACCACAAGGGCAAGGATCATTGCGCCCCGCTTGGGCAAAAGCTTGTTGCAGCCGTTTTTCATCCTCAGATGTCATCATCGCCATGATTTCGGCCGGGGCGCGGTGCTGCTGGATGAGACTTACCATTGTTCGCATCGGTTTGTCTACATGGTTGAAAAACGCTTTGTAGCCCGCGCACAAGTAATTTAACCCTGGTTCACCACTTGGCGTCTGAATAAAACGATTCTTGGGGCAGCCGCCGTGACAAGCAAAGCGCACCTCGCACTGGCGGCAATATTGGGGCAGGGTGTCCAGTTTGTCCTGACCGAACTGACGCTGTTTGGCAGAGGCGACCAGTTCCAGCATATTGTCATTTTGAATGTTGCCCAGCAGGTAATCTGGCTCTACATAATGGTCACAGCTAAACAAATCGCCGTTGTGTTCCAGTGCCAGCGCCCGGCCGCAGGTGGGGGCGAAAATACACAGGCCGCCGGGCTGCCCCAGCCAGGCACCCAACGCTACGTCAAAAATTTGCACATAAATCTGGCCCACATCGCGCCGCACCCATTCCTCAAAAATGGTGATGAGAAAGTCGCCATATTTGGCGGGGTTGATAGAGCGTTCGGTGGTGAGGGCACCGGATTGGGTATATAACGGCCGTTCTCCCCCGCTTCTCTCACTCCAGCCAATATTTGCCAGCGGCAAAAGCTGCGTCGTGGCTCGTTCGATAATCGGAATAAACTGGATAAACTGCGTTTTCAGTTCGTCGCGGAAAAAGCGATAGACCTCTAATGGGTGGTCTTGATTGGCGGCATGAACCGTGCAAAGCACGTTGTACTCCACGCCATGTTCGGCCAGCAGCCGCCAGCCGCGCATCACCTGGGTAAAGCTGCCCGCGCCGCCTTTGTTCACGCGGTAGGCATCGTGCAGTTCGCGGGGGCCGTCAATGCTGATGCCAATGAGAAAATTATGCTTTTTGAAGAATTGGCACCAGCCATCATCCAGCAGCGTGCCGTTGGTTTGCAGCGCATTGTGAATCTGCATACCTGATCGGGCATATTTTTGCTGGTAATGAATGACGCGCTCAAAAAAGCCCAGACCCATTAGGGTTGGTTCGCCCCCTTGCCAGGCAAAGGTCACTTCCGGCACTTTTTGCGATTCGATGTATTGGCGGACGAATGTTTCCAGCAGTTCATCGGCCATGCGGAAGCGGCTGCCGGGGTACATCATTTCTTTGGAGAGAAAGTAGCAATATTTGCAGTCCAGGTTGCAAATCGCCCCGGTGGGCTTGGTCATAATGTGGAAGGCGCGGATGGGCGCGGCGGTCATTGGGAGTGAGGTCATGGTATGGAGATTATAACCTCTTCACTGTCTAAATAGCTAAGCAAGCGTTCATTATTAACTTGGCGGTTTCAGGAGATTGGGGACAAGAGACTGGAGACTGATTAGTCTCTTGTCTCTTGTGGATGGAACCGCTCCAGCCGTTCGGCGTGATGAGCGCGTCCGGTAGCACAGAGTCGTTTTAGATAATTGGGTAGGACGTTTTTGTGAGCGTGGAAGGGGCCACCTTCGCGCAGCACTGTCATCATTGGGTCAACATCATGGGTGCTGGTGCTTGCCATTTCATCATACCATTGGGCGAGCAGACTTAGGCCACGCTCAACCAGGTCAGGACGTTCCGCTGCCAGATCGTTCTGCTCATGTGGGTCGGCTTCCAAATCCCAGAGCATGATGGGATCGATCTCTTTGAAACCATCGTGGTAGGTGCGCAGCAGCAGGTAGTTGTCAAAACGTACCCCACGCTGGCAGGCCCAGGCGTTTTGGCTGGTAACGATAAACGGCCGTCCCTCCTCACGTCCTTCAAGATAGGCCTCCGTAAACGGCCGTCCATCCCAATTCGCTGGTACTGTACCACCCACCAACTCAATCAGGGTTGCCGCCCAGTCATAGTGGTAATGCAGAGCGTTGTCAACGCGGCCAGCACGGTTGCCCTGCGGCTCGCGCACAATTAACGGCACGCGGCAGGTGATTTGATCGGCCGTTTGATGATCCCCCCAAACATTGAGTTCGCCGTGGTTTTCGCCGTGATCGGCACTGATGATGATCATGGTGTCATCCAGAACACCCAGCTCTCCTAGTTTGGCGAGCAGTTGGCCGATATGATCATCCACATAGCGAATCCCCGTATCATACCTATCAAACCAGCGTTTGACGGTCTCCATCGAATCTATTTGGTCAGGATTTCCCGGATAATTACGGTAGAACCACTCATACCAGACCGATTCATCGGCATAGCCAAACGGCTCTTGTGGGCTGTGGGGTCCAAACCCATCCCACAATTTTTGCCAAACTTCTTCCGTTATCCAGGCCGGATGGGGATCATCAGCAAAGGGATTGCCATATGCCTGTGGTGTGCGGTACGGCGTGTGCGGATCCCAATAGTTGACGTGCAGAAACCAATTTTCGTCCTGCGCGTTGCGGTCAAACCAACTAAGGGCAACGGGCGTTACATCATCGGCAATGTCCATGCCGCGCTTGCCAGAGTTGTAAACCTCGTTGAAACCAGCGTACCAATGCCAGGCGGCATGGCGTTCGCCAAAGGAGCTAATGGTGGCGGTGTGATAGCCCTGCTGACGCAAGGCGGCCATATAACCAGTGGTGGCGAAGCTGTCTTGGAAGCCACGATTTGGCCCTTCAACAAATGGCTGTCCGGCCGTGCCGCCGTGGTTGACGACACCTGTGTGGAAGCCGCAACGGCCGCTAAAGAGGGCCGTGCGGGAGGGTAAACAGGGCGCATCAGAGACGTAACAATTTTCAAAACGGGTGCCTTGCGCCGCCAGCGCGTCAATGTTGGGGCTGGTGTTGCGATGGTAGCCGTAGCAGCCCAAATGGTCGGGGCGGGTACTGTCCATGTCAATGTAGAGAATTCGCATGAATTCCTCCTTTTCTGTCCTGAAAATAGGACGCTGATTCACCTGATTTTCCTGATCAGTTTAATCAGGAAAATCTGCGTCCTATTTTTATTCTTCGTAATGGGCTGTTGCCCATGTTTAACTCTTGTGAGTTTTAGGTGATAGGCAGTTCCACAGCGGCTGCCACCTTAGGCGGCATAGCTATTCAAGCCAGCCGCGAGGATTATGCTCCAACTCCCAATTAAATTCATAAAGCCGGTCTCGCATCTGTTTGGCCCGTTCTGGATAATGCGCCCGCTGATCATAAGATTCGTCAGGGTCTAGATTCAGGTCAAACAAAAATGGATGTAACAAGCCCATTCGAAGAAAAAGAGCGTTCTCGCTTGTCGTTGAGGCATAATATTTGAAGTGGTTGGCATGGCGCAGTGCGTAAGCCTTTACATCCATCACGTAGAAGAGTTCCTCATGTGGGCTTTCATCTGACTCGCCCGTCAGCAGCGGCAGCAGATTTCGGCCGTCTATGACCCGATCTGTGGGCAAATCAACCCCCGCCATCGCCAGGAAGGTGGCAAAGAAATCTATATTCATCATTTGGGCGTTGCTTGTTCGGCCGGCCGGAATGGTACCCGGCCACGTGGCAATCATCGGCACAATTTGGCCGCCATCAAAGGTGTTGCCCTTACGTCCCCGATGAAAACCAGGGGAGCCTTGATGCCAGGGGCCATTATCGCTGGTAAAGACCACCAAAGTCTTCTCGGTAAGCCCCTTTTCTTCCAGCTTTTTCACAATTTCGCCAACGCTCCAATCCACTTCTTGAATACAGTCACCATAAGTCCCCGCCTTACTCGTACCTTGGAAACGCTCCCCCGCGTAAATGGGGTGGTGGGGTTTGGGCGAGGCATAAAAGACAAAGAAGGGATTGTCACCATTCTCATCCAGGTAATGCAAAATTTCATCGGTGATCATGCCCGTGATCTTGGTTTGATCTAGGATGCCCTTGTCGGCAATTTCCCGATTGCGGAAGAAATGGTAAGGAAGCATGTCGTTGGAGTAATGGGAGCCGTAGAAATAGTCAAACCCTTTGTCATTAGGCAGGGATGGGCTTTGGTCGCCCAAATGCCATTTGCCAAAGAGGGCCGTCTTGTAGCCCCGCGCCTGCAACGCTTCGGCAAAGGTAATCTCATCGGCAGGAATCCCATTCACCGCCTGCTGGTCATTTATTTGCCTATAGAATTTTTCGCTTTCTTGAAGCTGGTGCGATGGAGCCAAATCTTCCGCCAAAACCTCATCATTGTCATATTGCATGTCAAAAATCTGGTCGGCGGGAATGGAAACAGAGGGGAAAAAGACGTTTGTGAGCGTTGCTCTGGCTGAATAACGGCCGGTTAGAAACCCAAAGCGGCTGGGCGTGCAAAGGGGGCTGGAGGCGTAGCCGTTGGTAAAGCTCATGCCGTTGGC
>JAGQGA010000388.1 GCA_020432595.1 Anaerolineales bacterium
ACGGGAACGGGATTTCTCCTCGCGGACTCGTCGAAATGACATTGGTTAGGCAGTAGATGAAGCATAAATTAAGAGTATGCAATTGCCCTATACCAGGGCGCGATCAAAGAGCAAATTTTCTACATGAGCGATATGCTTCAGGATATTTTGTTTGTCAACAGCAGCGATGAGATAGCGTTAAATCGGGAAGCGATCCCCTTTTCCAGCTTATGCCATCGCCTGCAAACCGATTTGTTGGATGGCTTGGCTCTGCATTCCAACGTGACGTTTGATTACCTGGAGTTGGATGACAAGGTTTTCTTGGATTACCGGCTTGTACACCGCATTGTCATGAATTTGTTTACCAATGCGCTCAAGTTTTCAGAATCTGGTTCACCCATCCAGGTGGCGTTTGGGTTGGAAAACGGCCGTTTTCTCCTCCGTGTCACCGACCAAGGCATCGGCATCTTGCCCGAAGAACAAGCCCGCATTTTCGACCTCTTTTTCCGGGGCAGCAACATCGAAACGCGGCGCGGATTGGGTTTGGGGCTAAACATCGTCCAGCGCATTGTCAACGCCTTTGGCGGCACCGTAACCGTCCACAGCGACGGCCTCAACCAGGGCAGTGAATTCACGGTGCTGCTGCCAGCCACGCCACCGGCAGCGTAGCGCACCTTTTACCGCCCCGTATAGCGCGGCGGCCGTTTGGCAAAAAAAGCGGCAACCGCTTCCTGAAAATCAGCACTGTTGAGCAACGCCTGTTGCGCCTCAATCTCCAAATCCTGGCTTTCACGCACCGTCATGCTGTAGCCTTCATCAATGATGCGCTTGGCAACGCCCACGGCGCGGGGCGGCAAGCTGCGGAATTTGTTTGCCAGGTCAGAAACGGCCGTTTCTAGCTCATCATCCGCCACCAACTGCGTCACCAACCCATACCGTTGCGCCTGCTCCGCGCCAAAATTTTCCGCCAGCAACGTCATCTCCTTGGTTGCCGCCAGCCCCGCCACCCGCGTAATCCGCTGCGTCCCCATGATGACCCCAATGCTGCGTTTGACTTCGGGCAGGCCAAAAACGGCCGTTTTGCTCACTACGCGGAAATCACAGCAGCAGGCCAAAATCATCCCCCCACCCAAACAGTAGCCGCGAATTTGGGCAATCGTCGGCTTGGTCAACGCCTCAAACTGATCCAGGCAATCTTGTAGGTCACGCAAATTTTGCCGATATGTTTCTGGCTCCTGCCCCACCATCATGCCGATGGCACTGACATCCACCCCCACCGTAAAATGGCTACCCGCGCTGGCAACCACCACCGCCCAAATGTCAGAACGGCCGTTAATCACCCCCACCAACTCCCGCAGCTCCAGCAAAGCCTCCGGCGTAATGCTGTTCATTTTCTCCGCCCGGTTTAGCGTCAATGTTGCCACCCGGTCAGTCACGTCAAAAAGCCAATTTTTGTACTCGTTCATCTATGCCTCTTTTTTAACATACAACTGTCATACCCGCGTAGGCGGGTATCCATCTTAAGCCTCAGCATCAGCATGGATTCCCGCTTTCGCGGGAATGACACTCATTTTTGTCATTTTCTCAAGCAAGCCTTTACAAGGATCCTCTTTTTTGCCAGCCAGCCCAAATGCCGCTAATCTTCTGTCATGCGTTACTTACTCAAACAAAAACTGTGGAGTTTCACCGACAGCTTTAACATTTACAACGCTAACCAGCAAGCTGTGTACCAGGTCAAAGGGAAACCTTTCTCCTGGGGCGATCAACTATCTTTTCAGGACATGTCAGGGCGTGAACTGGCGACCATTTCGCAAAAGCTCTTTACCTTTATGCCCAAGTATGAATTGTACAAGGATGGGCAGCTTTTTGCCGAAATCATCAAGGAATTTTCCTGGTTCCGCAGCCAATTTACCCTGGATGTGCCTGGCCCCAATGATTATGCTATTACCGGCAGTTTTTGGGAGCGCGAATATACCTTTGTGCGGCAAAAACAGGTGGTTGCCACCGTCTCCAAAAAGTTTTGGAGCTGGGCCGACACCTATGGCGTGGATATTCTCGACGGCGAGGATGACATTGCCATTTTGGCAACGGTGGTGGTGATTGACCTGGTTCTTCATGATGAAGACGGCCGTTCTACTCAATGATGCAGCGAATCGGCATTGACGTGGGCGGCACCAACACCGATGCCGTCCTCATGGCAGGTGATCGGGTGCTGGCTGGGGTCAAAACCCCCACCACGGCCGACGTTTCGGCGGGTATTACCACGGCACTGCGGCAGCTTTTGCCGCAGGCGGGGCAAATAACGGCCGTTATGATCGGCACCACCCACTTCGTCAACGCCGTCGTACAGCGGCGCGAACTTGCTCCCGTGGCCGCCATTCGCCTCTGCCTCCCCGCCGGAGCCGCCATTCCGCCCAAGGTAGATTGGCCCGATGAACTGCACGCCGTCACCGGCACCCACGCCTTTTTATGCCACGGTGGGCGGGAATTTGACGGCCGTTTACTCAGCCCCCTCAACCCCGACGAAATCCGCCGCATGGGAGAACAAATCGCCGCCGCAGGTATCAGCGACATCGCCATCACCGGCATTTTCTCCCCCGTGCAAGCTGACGACGAGCAGGAGGCAGCCGAGCTGCTGCGCCAACTCATTCCCCACGCCACCATCACCCTGTCGCACGAAGTGGGGCGCACGGGGCTGCTGGAACGGGAAAATGCGACGATTCTCAACGCCAGCCTGCGCCCGCTGGCCGAGCGCACCATCACGGCGTTTGAGCAGGCGTTGGCGGGGTTGGGGCTGGAAACGGCCGTTTATCTCACCCAAAACGACGGCACCATCATGACCGCCGACCACGCCCGCCGCTTTCCCGTCTTCACCTTTGCCTCCGGCCCCACCAACTCCATGCGCGGCGCGGCCTTCCTTTCTGGTCGCAAAGACGGCATGGTGGTGGACATCGGCGGCACGACCACCGACGTGGGGGCGTTGGTTTCCGGCTTCCCCCGCGAAGCGTCGGTGGCGGTGAAAATTGGCGGCGTGCGCACCAACTTCCGGATGCCGGATGTGCTTTCGATTGGGTTGGGGGGCGGGAGCTTGGTGGGGGAAAACGGCCGTTTTGTTGGCCCCCAATCCGTTGGCTACCAACTGCCCAGCGAAGCCCTTTGCTTTGGTGGCTCGACACTGACCGCGACTGACATAGCCGTAGCGGCCGGCATGGCCGACGTGGGGCAGCACAAGCCTGCGCTGGCTGCCGCCACCGTTGCCACCGCCCGTGCTACCATCCGGCAAATGGTCGAGGATGCCATTGACCGCATGAAGCTGACCGGCGCGGCGCAGCCCGTCATTTTGGTGGGCGGCGGCTCCATTTTGCTCGGCGACAGCCTCAAAGGGGCTTCCCACGTCCACCGCCCCGACCATTACGACGTTGCCAACGCCGTTGGTGCGGCCATTGCCCAAATTTCCGGCGAAGTTGACCGCGTGTTTGAAATCAGCAGCCGCAGCCGCGAGGCGGTGCTGGACGAAGCCAAAGCGGAAGCGATTGACCGCGCCATCGCCGCTGGCGCACGCCCCGGCACGGTGGAAATTGTAGACATTTACGATGTCCCCCTCGCCTATCTCCCCTCCAACGCTACGCGGGTGCGGGTGAAGGCGGTGGGGGAAGCATAATTCCCATGAACCAAATTACCCTTACAGACATGACCGACCTCGCCACTGGAGCCGCCATTTTGGGCACGGGGGGCGGAGGCGACCCGTACCGGGGGCGGCTGGTGGCGGAGCAGGCGATTAAAAGCCACGGGCCGGTGCGGGTCATTCAGCCGGATGAGCTAGACGACGACGGGCTGGTGGTGCCGCTGTGGAATATTGGTGCGCCGGTGATTGGCATGGAGCGGATTGAAAAGGGGGATGAAGGGGTGCGAGCGCTGCGGGCGCTGGAGGATTTTTTGGGTAAAAAGGCGGTGGCGATTGCCCCGGTGGAGGTGGGCGGCAGCAATTCGACGATGCCGGTGCGGGCGGCGGCATTGACAGGGCTGCCGTTGGTGGATTGCGACGGGATGGGGCGTGCCTACCCCGAAGTGCAGATGATTACGCCGACGCTGTTTGACATTCCGGCGACACCGGCCACGCTGGTGGATGCGGCGGGCAACTGCATTGTGCTGCAAACGACCAGCAATTTGCAGACGGAGCGGATTGCGCGGGCGGTCTGTGTGCAGATGGGGGGACGGGCGGCGATGGCGGGCTACCCGATGACGGGGCGGCAAATTCGGGAGGCGATGATTCCCGGTACGCTGTCGCTGGCGTTAAAAATCGGCCGTTCGCTGCGCGAAGCACGGGCGCAGCACGATGACCCAATTCAGGCGATTTTGGACGTAACGGGGGGCTTTCGCCTCTTTTCCGGCAAAATTGTGGATGTTTATCGGCGGATTGCCCAGGGGTGGGCGCGGGGGCATTTTGATGTGCAGGGGGCAAATGAAACGGTGCGGGTGGATTTCCAAAATGAGTTTTTGCTTGCTCGCACGCTGGCGGGGCGGCTGCTTTGCTCGGTGCCTGACCTGATTATGTCGGTGGACAGCCAAACGGGGGAGCCGGTGACGACGGAAAGTTTGCACTATGGCTTTCGGGTGACGCTGCTGGGGATTCCCTGTAACGGCCGTTGGCGCACCCCTGGCGGCATCGCCCTCGGCGGCCCCGGCTACTTTGGCTACGACCAAGCGTACCAGCCGGTGGAAACGTTGGTAAAAGATGTGGGGAGTAGGGCGTAGGGAGTTCAGTTTACACCCCACACCCCACTCCCTACACCCCACTATTTTTCCTGATCCCAACGGGCGGGAATGTTGACGTAGGTGCGGTTGGGTTCGGCGTAGGTGTCCATATCGGCCGTTTGGTAGATGTAGGTTCCGTCCTGGTGGCTGGTGAAGCCGCCGGGGTTGCCATCTTTATCCAAAACAACCAAATTCATGCGGCTAATGAAGCGGCCACCGAGGTCGTTGAGGTCTTCCATGGCTCGTTTGCCAGCCTCCTCCACCGACATCCCCATTTTCATGTAAAAAACGACGCTGTGGGCGGTGCAGGCGCGAATTGCCATTTCGCCCATGCCGGTGCAGGCGGCGGCTCCATACCGGTTGTCGGCGTAGTTGCCCGCGCCGATGATGGGAGAGTCACCCAGCCGGCCAGGATATTTCCAGGCCCAGCCGCTGGTGCTAACCCCGGCACAAATGTCGCCGTGGCTGTCTTTTGCCAAAAAGTTGACCGTGCCATAGGTGCGCTGGGGATCTGTTGCCAGCTTGACCCACTCGTACAGGTCGCTGCGCTGAGCCAGGTTGTCAAAGACCTCGGTGGGCATGTCACGCTTGAGCCGTTCCTCGCGGAAGGCCATAATCTCCTCACGCACCAGGTCATCAGCACGTTCATGCCCCATTTCGGCGGCAAACCGTTCAGCTCCTTCCCCGGCTAAAAAGACGTGGGGGAGCTTTTCCATGACCTGCCGGGCGACGGTGATGGCGTAGAGGTAGCCACGCATGGCTCCAACCGCGCCGCTTTCGAGCGAACGGCCGTTCATGATACTGGCATCCAACTCCAACTCCCCCAAAATGTTGGGGTAGCTGTTATAGCC
>JAGQGA010000389.1 GCA_020432595.1 Anaerolineales bacterium
TGGGTGTTGATTCTTCCATTTTATCTCAGCTTAGAACGGTTCTCACTCTCTTATCCACGTTCCTTTCCCCTGCTACCCAACAATCCACATTGGATTATAAAACATATGTTCTTATATCGCCAACCGTTGTTTGGCAGCGGCACCGTGAACACTGTCGGCAATTAGACACAAGGCGTTGGACGATGCTAAACAAGGGGGAGTTCAAATCGTTGCTCTGTGACTTCTACCCCCCACTGTGCCCCTCGATGCTGCTCTACTAGCGTAAACCCCGCTTTTTCATACAAATGCCGCGCCGCGTGCAGACCTGCAAAAGTCCAAAGGTAGATTCGGGAATAACTGTTGTGGCGACAGAATGCTACTGCGGCATCGAGGAGGCGGGTTCCTACCCCCTGCCCCCGGAGCGCATCCGACAGGATGAACCAGCGAAGATGTGCCCCCTCGTGCGCCGCGTGTATGCCGTCTATGGTGATTGAGCCTTCGACACGCCCATTAACCGTGGCTGTCCAGAAGCCGTCGCGCTGTGGGTCATAGCGGCCGATAAACTCGGCCAGTTCACCCGCTACTTTGGCCTCAAAGAATGCGCCAAAGTGCCAATAGGGGTGATAATAGGTGCCATGCAGTTCAACGACGCGCCCGATAGCACCGGGGATATAGCCTCTGTGGATTTCAATGGTATCTTTCACGCATTGTCCTCTTGAATCATTTTGGGGATATGGTATCGTAAGTTGGCATGGATGGGGAGGGGAGACGACGGACGACCGACATCGGATGAAGGGGGAAAACGGCCGTTTTTCCCAAAAATTGACTGTACAGGAAAGGACACGGAAGAACACGGCCACTTTTTCTGTGTATTTCCGTGTCCTAAAAAATCCCCTCGCCAATCCCGCCACACTCAACTAGGCTAAAAAATCAACTGTTCAATTTCATGAAGAACGTCACTCAGATCGGGAGCTTGGGCTGGCTCAACGGTTGTGCTAACATGTTTATGATGAGGGTAAGTCAAAATATGGGGATGATGTGGGGCATTATCGTAACGGAAGATTACCTCACCCGCTTCATTCTGATAATGGTAGGCATAACGCAACTTCACAATTTGGTCGTTACGGAAGATGATAACTTCATCAAATTCCAGCAGTGAGCCATTGTGAAATTTTAGTCACCCTTCAATGATGGCCCTGGCGACCTGGCAACTCATCAAAATCTAAACGCTCAATTTCAGCATAACCACGAGAGATGATCGTGTCGTAGAGACGATGCAGGTACCGATTTGGCATTAGACGGTCACAGGCACTTTGGCTAACTGACTGTCAATTTCTTGCTTGGCCTCAAGGTATAGCTCATATCGGCCGGCCCACTTAATGAAAGGCAAATCGTCGCCCATTTCGCCCCGCATGAAACGAGCATAAAAGACATCTGTTGCCATGTTGTACTTTTCTTCAAAAGAGACCAATTCTCGCAATAAGCGAAAAATGTAGTCCAGTGGTGAACTGCGCGTCTCCGTTTGTTCCAACAACGCTTTAAATTCGGCAAGCGTAAGCAGGTTGTCTTTTGTAATTGTTATTTTTGCCATTAGCCAATCCTTTGCTTGGTGATCTATCCAGTTACCTAATTCTAGTTCATCCTTGATCAAAATATCAATACGCTTGTCAAATTGGACGACGGGCGACGGATGACGAGATGAAGGGCGAAAACGGCCGTTTTCCCCCAAAAATTGACGGTACACGGAAGGACACGGAAGGACACGGTTACTTTTTCTGTGTTTGTTTGTAAGAAACGGCCGTTTCTTCCCCAAAAATTACCACAAACCAACACCTATTCGCCAATAGAGATGGGCAAGCCGTTTTGCCCGCCAAACTACACTGCTGGCTTTGCAAATTTGGAAGATGGGTGAGGTGGGAAGAGTGGGGAAGGAAACGGCCGTTTTGCCCCCATCTCCCCAGATGCCTCCATTTTGGCTTCAATAGCTGCTAAATCCGGCACAAGCGGGCTTGCCGATACCATCCTTGCTCGCGCCGAAGGTAGTCGGCTGCACACGGGAGTAGCTTAATCACAGCTAAAATCACTGCGATCTATCTAGTACGATTGCAGGTTGAGAAAGCATCAAAGATTTTGGTACTTGTCCCAGAATATATATAGCATTTGCCACACAATTATACGAATCATAGTTCACATAAACGTAAACGGTCTTTCCGTTATATTTTTCCGTAAAAAAGGCCAACCCCTTCGTCGGTTTATCGTAGCTTATCAAAGAAACTTTTCTGCCGACTCTATCAGGTAATGGGATGGGAATAGAAGCGTTATGCTTCAGTGCAAACTGACAGCTTTCGCGCAAAATATCTTTCCAAGTCTTGATTTTCAAAACTGTTCCATCTGGTAATTGATAGTGCGATGGCTTCTTGCCTGCGATTTCATCTAATTGATCCAGTGACACAAACTCGAGATCTTCCGATTGTTCTATTACTTCCTGCGGGGCAGTTAGCACAGGTTGCAAACTGGTTTGGATATTTATCGCCTGAGTTGTTAGTATTGTAATACTTTTTTGCAAGGTAGCCACTGTGCTTTCTAATTCTTCGATACGTTGTGACAAAACATCAATTGTCTGTTCAATTGGCCAATATTTTGCGGCATCTAAATGTTGTACCAGATAGGCTGCACAATCCACGGGACTATCATCCACGATGCTCAACACACGGGTAGGTTCAAGTTTTCCTGGCTGAAATTTGTCAAAGTGTTCCCAAATTAACCCATCTGTGAGAAATATATCTTCCAATCCAAAACTGAAAGCGTAATTTACAAGTGCCATTATCAGTTTTTTCTGATCAAGGTTGGTACCCAGCGCTTTTGCTTCAACAATAATTTGCGGTATTTGATTACCGTCATATAAGGCATAATCGGCTCGAACTTGGTCAATTGTTTTTTCGACTTCAACCATATTCGTATTTGCTGTATTCCAACCTAATGCTCGTAAAACCGGGTCAATAAGTACGGCTCGTGTTGCTGCTTCATTTCTTGACAAGGTGGTTTTATACAAATTGGCAGATTCTTGAATTTGAATTAGCACATCACAGAGATTACTTAGCGGACTTTGAAATCGCATGGTTTTTTTAACCTTCTCTTTTGGCATATGAATTAAGCAAGCCAATATTTATTGAACAATTAAAACACGCAAAAACAGTATACAGAAGTTGGTAACACCTTTCAACACAGGCGTATCAGCGTTGATTGTCATGGTGTGGCTCGTTTTTTCCACCAATAAACGGCCGTTCCCCCCACCCCAAAAGCAACAACCCCTACAACCACAACCCACCACCAACCCCACCCATCCGGCTCCACCACCGGCGCGGGAGAAACGGCCGTTTCCACGGCCACAACAACCGTCGGTTCCGGCAAAACCACTTCCTCAACAGGCAACGCCAGCACCACCAGCGGCGGGTCGTGGTCGGCACTGCGAAAGAGGAGGTCAGGGTCGGCCGCCCAGCTATCGGGGAAGTCGGCGTTGACATGGGGAATAGTGGCCGTCACCAGCTCCTCGGCCAGCGCCGGGGAGAGCAAGATGGCATCAATAAGCTGCGACACGCCGCCAAAGATAAAGCTGTAGCGTTGCTCGTCGGGGATGAGAGCGAGGGCGTTGGATAAACGGCCGTTTGGCTCCTGCATCGCCAGCGTTGAGGGCGAACCCTCATAATCATTGAGGTCGCCCAGGACAATGAGCCGCGCTGTGGGGTCGGCGGCCAACCGGCCGTTGACCAGCCCGTTGAGGTGGTACGCTTGCGCCAGCCGTCGCGGAGCCGTTTCCGCTTCGCCGCCCCGCTTCGATTTGAAGTGGTTGATGAGGAGGGTGTAGGAACGGCCGTTAACCACCACCTCCACCTCCAGCGGCGGACGCGAAAACAGCGGCTGCTCCCCCGCCCCGCAGGTAATCGTGCTGTCCACAATCCCCGTGGCAATCCGGGTGCAGCCCTGACGCAGCCCAGCGCTCACCACCGTCACCCGGCGCGGGTCACTCAGTAACGCCACGTCAATGCCGCGCCCGTCGGCACTCTCGCGGTGGGTCACGGCATAGGCAAAACCACAATCCGGCTCCAGCCGCGCTGCCACCTGCGCCAGCAACGCCTCGTTTTCCACCTCCTGCACCCCAATCAAGGTCGGGCAGCCCAGCGCTAGGGCAATCGTCTGCGCGATTTTGCCCTCTTTGGCGGCAAGCTGGGCGGTGGTGGGTTTGGGTTCAGCATCGTCACCCGTGTCGTCTACGGTATCAAACAGATTTTCCATGTTAAAGCTGGCGAGGCTAAACTGCTGTTCAGTCAAAACAGGCGGCACGGGCAGGGGCGGCAGCGGCGCGGGGATAATGGTCAGCGCGTCAGGCTGCTGCAGCACAATTTTGAACTCGTCAAAGTTGTAGGTCAGCGGCCCCACCAGCCCGCTGATCTGGTCGCCCGTTTTCACATCGGGGAAGTCACCGCAATAATCGGTTTCGCTGTGGTACAAGACGGGGATGATGCCGCCCACGACATCGCTGGCATGCCGCCGCAGTGGGCGACCGGGCGCGGTGCGAACGGCAAAGCCGCAACTGCGGTAAGTGGGATTGACCACAACGGCCGTTTCTGCCACCCTCACCCGCATCCCCTCCAACGGCTCCAAATCGCCTGCCGTTGGCAGTGGCAGGGGGTCGGGCAACGGCACGTCGCTCGCCTCCACCCGCACCTCAATGTTGTTGTCGTCTACCTCGGTCAGCCCAAAAAATTCGGTAATCTGCCCACGCACCCGCACCTGATCCCCCACCTGCGCTGCTGGCCGCTGCCGCCCCAAAAAGACGGCGATGGCATCAGAAGTCGCTGGGTCGCCATCCTCGGTGCCGGGCAAATCCTGCACAAACAGGGTGTAGTAGGTAATGCCGCTGGCGTTGCGGTCGGCGTGCAGCCCGGTGACAACGCCGCGAAAAGTGACGATTTGGTTGAGCAGCGGCGACGCATCGCGGCGGCTTTGGATGGTGCCGATGGGGGGCAGCGTTTCCAAATCGGCGGCAGTGACAACCTCGGCGCAGTCGCCGTCAAGAGTGATTTGGCCGGGGGTGGGGCGCGTTTGTGGCTGCCAGTCGGCGGCGGTGTCGCTGTCGCAGTTGGCGGGAATGCGCTCGACGCTTTGTCCGGTGAGGACGCTGCCAATGGCGGGAGCCAGCACGGCGATGCTGTCACCATAGCTGATGGCATCAATGATTTGGTTGCGTTCGTCGAGCAGCAGCACGTCGTCGCCGCCGTTGCCCAGCGCCAAATCGCCGCTGGCCCAAATGGGGAAGCGGCGCATGTTAGGTACGTCGGGGTGGCTGTCCACAAATTCATAATCGGGCAGGGTGCCGGTGAGGGCGGCGTAACCAACGGCCGTTTGTGCCACCACAATCACTTGTCCGGGGTCAATGGTCGCGCCAACGGGGAAGCGGTACATCCCCTCCGAGCCACCCGCCTTTTCTTCGTCGCCTAATTTGATGTCGCTGAGGTCATAAACGGCCGTTTCCCAGCTCACCAACTCCACCCACTCCTCCTGTGCATCATCGCCGGGCGTGTCGTAAAAAACCTCTGT
>JAGQGA010000038.1 GCA_020432595.1 Anaerolineales bacterium
TCTCACCGTCACCAGCATTTCGGTGAAGGAACCAATTGATAATTTGCTGCTGTCGAATGTGATTCGGCCGGCGGTGGTGGGGTTAACCAAGTCGCTTTCCAAAGAGCTGGGCGGCGAAGGGATTCGCGTCAACTCCATTTTGCCCGGCTGGACTAAGACCGAGCGCATTGATTACATCCTCAACTTTTTGGCCGAAGAAAAAGGCACCACCCCCGAAATCGAAGAAGCCAAAATTGTTGCCAACGTCCCCTCCGGCCGCATGGGGCGGCCAGACGAGTTTGGTCGTGTGGCAGCCTTCCTCGTTTCCCCCGCCGCCAGCTACGTTTCCGGCATGATGATGCTAGTAGATGGTGGGGCGTATGTGGGGTTGATGTAAAAGACGTGGTGCGTGGTGCGTGATTGACACACCACGCACCATACCCTTAAACATGCTCCTTTTCTTTCTTCAAGGGATGGCTCTGGCCTTCCCCAATATTCCCCTACCCAGCCCATTCAAGCTCTTTTTGATTTCGCAGGCACTGCAGAAGGGGTGGCGCAAGACGCTGCCTGTCTGTTTTGCCCCCTGGCTCACCGATGGGTTTATTGTGGCGTTGGCACTTTTTATGCTGAGTCAAATTCCCCCCTGGTTTGTCAGCGTGCTGCGGCTGGCAGGCGGGCTGTTTATACTCTTTCTGGCATGGAAGGCGATCTTACGACTGCGGCAGGGTGGGGTGCGATGGGAGGTGAGCGAGGAGGCAGCGCAGCGCAGCTTTTGGCAGGCGGTAGGAATCAACATCCTCAACCCCAATCCCTATATTTTGTGGGGAGTGGTGGCGGGGCCGATTGTGCTGCAAGCGTGGCGGGAGCAGTCGCTGGTCGTCGGGCTGAGCTTTGTCGTTGGTTTTTACCTGATGTTTGTGCTGGGGTTGGTGGGGCTGACCATTTTGTTTGGCACGGTGGGGCAAATGAGCGAGCGGCTGAACCGAGCGTTGAGCGTGCTGGCGGCGGTGGCACTGCTGCTGTTTGGATTGTACCAGTTGTGGGTGGGTGGTGCGGCATTTTTAGCGTTGATGGGGTAAAAAACGGCCGTTTTTCCCACCATTCCCCCTTGACTCGTCCCTTGGGGCAAGCCCTATACTTCTGGGCATGGAGAAATCACAACCCACCTACCTCTCAATTGGCGACTTCGCCGAAGCCTCGCGGCTGTCGCGCAAGGCACTGCGGCTCTACGAGGAACGCGACATCCTGCGTCCCGCCTACGTAGACCCCGAATCTGGCTACCGCTACTACCAGCCTGATCAACTGGCCGCCGCCCGCCTGATTCGCGCCCTGCGGCAGATCGAGATGCCGCTGGCCGCCATCCAGCAGTTGATTGCCGCCCGCCAGAGCAGCATGAGGCACTCGTCCTGGCCTATGAAAGGCGATACGCCGCCCGTGTGGAGCAGGTGAAACAAGCGATTCACTCCGTTCTATTAACCCTACGTCATAAGGAGCAAACCATGTCATTTACAGCACAGCAAATTATGCTGGAACCCCAGATGGTGGCAACGATTACCCGTCGTCCACTGGTCAACGAGTTGGATGAGGCCATTCGCACGGCGTTGACGCAATTGCAGCAAGTCGTAGAGGCTCAGGGCGGCGAATTGTGCGGCGCACCGCTGGGCATTTATCACGGGCAAATTAATGAGGAAGAAAATGGGCCGATTGAGATTTGCTGGCCGGTGCGGGGCAATTTGACACCGCAGGGTGAAGTTGCTTTGCGGATGTTGGCGGGCGGAACGGCCGTTTGCGTCAACGCCCACGGTGATGATTGCAACTTCCCCGCCATTCTCGGTGCCTACGACGCCGCCTACGACTGGATCAAAGCCAACGGCCACGACATGGCCGAACCACCCCGCGAAATTTGGCACACCGCCCCCGGTGCCGACGCCCATATGCAGATTGTCTGGCTGTACAAATAAGCAAAGAATCGAGATTAGAGATTGGAGATTGTAAACCTTCATCAATCTCCAATCCCCAATCTCACAAAACGACCCCACTCAGTTCCCCAACAGCTTTTCCACTTCCGCCACCTCATCGGTGGTCAGCTCCCAATCCGCTGCCTTGGCGTTCGCTTCCAGGTGCGACAGCTTGGTGAGGCCGGAGATGACGGAGCAGACGGTGGGTTGAGCCAGCAGCCAGGCGTGGGCGAGTTCCGCCATTGTGTGGTCGCGCTCCTCCGCCCAGGCAGTGAGTGCCTCCACCCGGTCATAGTTGGCATCAGTCATGTACCCCTGCACATAGGGGCTGCGTTCGCCCCGCGTGCCGGCCGGTGCCCCCTCCCCACGCTTGTATTTGCCCGTCAAAAAGCCACCCGCCAGCGGAAAAAACGGGATGAACCCCACGCCATGCGCCTGGCAGAACGGAATCACCTCTTTTTCCACCTCCCGCTCCAGCATGTGGTAGTGAGACTGGATGGTGACAAACGACGACCAGCCGCGAAATTCGGCCAGCGTGTTGGCCCGCGCCATTTGCCAGGCGGCGTAGTTGGAAGCCCCGATGTAGCGCACCTTACCGCTGCGAACCAAATCATCCAGCGCCCGCATCGTTTCTTCAACGGGGGTTGTGGCATCCCAACGGTGCATTTGGTACAGGTCAATGTGGTCGCTTTGCAGACGGCGCAGGCTGGCCTCCACCCCGTGCATGATGTGGTAGCGGGAGGTACCAATGTCGTTGGGGCCGTCACCCATCTTCATACACACCTTGGTCGCCACCACAAAGCGATCCCACCGCCCCTTGAGCGCCTCACCCAGCGTTATTTCTGACTGCGTGCCAGCGTAGATGTCGGCCGTATCAATAAAGTTGATGCCCAAATCCTGGGCGGCGGCGATGATCTCGTTGACTCCGGCTTGGTCAACCACACCGCCAAACTGATTGGTGCCTAGCCCAATGGTAGACACGCGAACACCGGAATTTCCTAATTGTCTGTATTTCATGGTATTTAATGGGACGCAGATTTGCCTGATTCACCTGATTTTTAGCCGCCCAATGCCCCATATCAGGAAAATCAGGTAAATCTGCGTTCTATTTACTCTTCATAAATAAAACGGCGCACCCGCTCAGCGATGGCGGCGGGGTCGGCGGGGGTACGGGCTGCGCCGGTTTCAATGGCTTTGCGGGCCACCGCTTCGGCGACGGCGGGAGCGACGGAGAAGTCGGTGCCTTTGGGGATAATCCAGTCGGGGCGCAGGTCACGGTCGGGAACCAGCCCAGCAATGGCTTGGGCGGCGGCGATTTTCATGGCATCGGTGATGTTGCGCACGCGGGTATCGAGGGCACCGCGAAAGATGCCGGGGAAGGCGAGCGAGTTATTGACCTGGTTGGGCAAGTCGCTGCGCCCGGTGGCAACGATACTGGCTCCAGCGGCCAACGCCTCATCGGGCATGATTTCGGGGGTGGGGTTGGCGAGGGCGAAGATCATGGGGTCTTTTGCCATCGTGCGCACCATGTCGCCGCTGAGAACGCCGGGGGCGGAGAGGCCGATGAATACGTCGCGTCCTTTAACGGCCGTTGCCAAATCTCCCTTCAGCTTATCCTGGTTCGTCAGGTTCGCCATCTCCTCCTTAATCCAGTTCATCCCCTTGCGCCCCTTGTAGAGTGCTCCCCGACTGTCCAGCATCACCACATCCTCCACCCCCATCGCCATCAGCAGCTTGGTCACGGCCACCGCCGATGCGCCCGCGCCGTTGACGGTAATCGTCAGGTCGCCCGGATGTTTGCCCGTCAGCCGACAAGCGTTCATAATGCCCGCAAGGACAACAACGGCCGTTCCGTGCTGGTCATCGTGGAAAATCGGGATGTCGGTCAGCTCGCGCAGCTTGTTTTCGATGTAAAAACAGCGCGGCGCACTGATGTCCTCCAGATTGATGCCGCCAAACGTTGGCTCAAGCTGCAGCACCACATCAATAATTTCATCCGGGTCCTGGGTGCTGAGGCAAATGGGGAACGCTTCGACCCCGGCAAAGGTGTGGAACAAAATCGCCTTGCCTTCCATGACGGGCATTGCCGCCCGGCCGCCAATGTTGCCCAGCCCCAGCACCGCGCTGCCGTCGCTGACCACCCCCACCAGGTTGCCGCGTGGGGTCAGGGCAAACACCTCTTCCATCTTCTCGCGGATGAGGCGCGATGGTTCCATCGCCCCCGGCACCAGGTAGAACATTTTGAGGATGTGGTCATCTCTGACCGGAATTTTGGAGTAGACCTCCAGCAACCCGGTAAACCGCTCGTGCAGCTCTAGCGACTCCTCGGCGACGGTCATCTTTTCCTGGCTCTTGGCTGGCACAGGCAGTTTGCCTTCGTAAACAAAGCGGCGGGTGCGGTCAAAAATTTTCTCTGGGTCTACCCCGGCGCGGCGGGCGGTGCCATGCTGAATGCTGGCGGCGGCCACGGCTCTGGCAACGACGGGCGCAACGCTGAAATCAATGACGCGGGGGTAGATGTAGTCGGCGTGGCGCTGGTCGTCGGGGATGATGGCGGCGATGGCTTCGGCGGCGGCGATTTGGGCGCGGATGTGGAAGTGGCTGGCGCGAACGTCGAGCAGACCACGGAACACGCCGGGAATAACGGCCGTTATATCCATCTGGTTTGGGTAGGTCGAATGCCCCGTTGCCACCACCGCCGCCCCTGCCGCCCGCGCCTCCGGCGGCGTAATGCACAGCGGCATGGCAAAAGTGAACAAAATTGGGTCAGAAGCCATGCTTTTGATCTGCTCCGGCGTAATCGTCGTCGAGGCAAAATCAATCAGCGCGTCGGCTCCCTTGATCATTTCGGCTAGGTCGCCCTTGGCGTTGTAGGTATTGCTCACCTGGGCAATTTCCCACTTGGCCCAGTTCATCCCCAGCGGCCGATATTCATAAATCGCCCCCAGTTCGTCGCAGACAATGACCTGTTCCGCCCCATAGCGGTGCAAAATAAACGCCGTCCCCAGCCCGGCCAGCCCCGCCCCGTTAACGATAATCCGCATTTGGCGCAAATCCTTGCCCACCACTTTGGCCGCATTGAGCAGCCCGGCCAGCACGCCAATAGCCACCCCTTCGCGGTGGTTGTTAACCACGGGGATGCTCATCGCCTTTTCCAGCCGGTCGGTGACGGCCGGCCCGGTGGGGGAGGCGATGTCTTCGAGGCTGACAGCACCAAAGGTGGGGCTGAGCCGCAGCAGGGTTTCAACGATGTGTTCGGCATCTTGGGCTTTGATGGCGATGGGCATGGCATCCACCCCGGCAAACTCTTTCATGATGACCGATTTGCTTTCCAGCACGGGGAGAATGGCTTCGGGGCCGATGTTGCCTAACCCAAAAGCGGCCGTTCCGTTGGAAACAATCGCCACCATGTTGCCGCGACAGGTGACATCAAACGAGCGGTACGGGTCGCGGGCCACTTCCAGACATGGCTCGGCCACGCCGGGGGTGTAGACCAAACTCAGCATGGTGCTGTCGCGCACCTGCACCTTGCTCCGCACCCCAATCAAGCCGCGATAGCGGCGGCGGTATTTAATGCCTTCATTTTCTTGGGTCATTGGTAACTGCTCCAGTTGCTTATAGCGTAAATGAGGGTAAGTATCGGTTTGCTTGGGGGGACTGTCAAGGAAAAGGGGTGAAATTACGGCCGTTGCCAGCGCAAAAAGTGAACCGTGCCATTGTCGTCGCCAACCACAATCGTTTGGCCGTTAGGCGTCATTGCTACACGGTACAATCTAGCACCCAAATCAAGTTCCATCTCAACCTTGCCGTTAGCGAGATTCAAGACCTTGAGAGCTTGGTCGTAGGAGGCAGAGATAGCACGCCCACCATCGGGAGTGATGGTGTTAGCAGTGATAAAAACTTTATGGTCGTAGAGGGAGCGTTCAATCTGTCCTGTTTGTAGGTTCCAGACTTTAAGGGTTTTGTCGTCGGAGGCGGAGATGGCGCGTCTGCCGTCGGGGGTGATGGTGATAGCCCTGACTCCTCCTGAATGGCCGAGGAGGGTGCGTTCAACCTGTCCTGTTTGCAGGTTCCAGACCTTAAGGGTTTTGTCGTCGGAGGCGGAGACAGCGTGCCCACCGCCTGGGGTGATGGCCACGTCAGTGACAAAACCTTTGTGGCCGGAGAGGGTGTGCTCAGTTTGCCCCGTTTGTAGGTTCCAGACTTCGAGGGTTTTGTTGTCGGACATGGAAACAGCGCGTCTGCTGTCGGGGGTGATGGCGACGGCTCTGCCCCATCCTGAATGGCCGGAGAGGGTGCGTTCAGCCTGTCCCGTTCGCAGGTTCCAGACCTTGAAAGTGTAGTCGTCGGAGGCGGAGACAGCGTGCCAACCGTCTGGGGTGATGGTCACGCCCCAGACCCTTCCTGAATGGCCGGAGAGGGTGTGTTCAGCCTCTCTGGTTTGCAAGTTCCAGACCTTAAGGGTTTTGTCGTCGGAGGCGGAGACAGCGCGTCTGCCGTCGGGGGTGATGGCGATGGCATTAACAAAACCTGCATGGCGGGAGAGGTCACGTTCAGCCTGTCTAGTTGGCGCATCTGCGGTCAGGTTCCAGACCTTGAGGGTTTTGTCGTAGGAGGCAGAGATAGCACGCCCACCGTCAGAGGTGATGGCTACAGCCATGACCCAATCTTCATGGCCGGAGAGGGTGTGTTCAACCTGTCCCGTTTGCAGGTTCCAGACCTTAAGGGTGTGATCCCAGGAAGCGGAGACAGCATGCCTACCGTCGAGGGTAATGGCGACGGCCCTGACCCCTCCTGAATGGCCGAATAGGGTGCGTTCAGCCTGTCCGGTTGGCGCATCTGCGCTTAGGTTCCAGACCTTAAGGGTTTTATCGTCGGAGGCGGAGACAGCATGGCCACCGTCTGGGGTGATGGCGACGGCAGTGACAAAACCTGCATGGCCAGAGAAGGTGCGTTCAGCCTGTCCTGTTTGCAGGTTCCAGACCTTGAGGGTTTTGTCGTCGGAGGCGGAGACAGCGCGTCTGCCGTCAGGGGTAATGGCGATGGCCCAGACCCTTCCTGAATGGCCGGAGAGGGTGCGTTCAGCCTGTCCGGTTTGCAGGTTCCAGAACTTAAGGGTTTTGTCCCCGGAAGCGGAGACAACATGTCTGCCATCGGGGGTAATGGCAACAGCCAAGACCCATCCTGAATGGCCGGAGAGGGTGCGTTCAGCCTGTCCGGTTTGCAAGTTCCAGACCCTGAGGGTTTTGTCGTCGGAGGCAGAGACAGCACGTTTACCGTCGGGGGTGATGGCAACGGCCCAGACCCTTCCTAGATGGCCGGAGAGGGTGCGTTCAGCCTGTCCGGTTTGCAGATTCCAGACCTTGAGAGTTTTGTCGTCGGAGGCGGAGACAGCATGCCTATCGTCAGGGGTAATGGCGACGGCCAAGACCCTTCCTAAACGACTGAAGAGTGTTATGAGCAGGGAGTTGTGTGGAGAAGGTAACGTGGGTGTTGTAGGAATGAGATAGCCTGAGGAAGCGCAAAAATCGCGCCCTTCGGCTAGCATCGCTTGAATAGCGGATGAAGGTTGGTCAAGCAGCCGACCGTGCAGTTGTCCCAGCAGTTGCCCCTTGTAGCGCGTCAAAAACGGTGCCGCCATTTGCAAGGCCAGCTTTACCGTTTGTACATCAGGGTCTGCGGGCAGGTAATCGTAGTCAGCCAGTAGTTCGGCCATGTCGCTACTGCCTAGCTTGCCCTGCATCCAGCCCACGTTCAACAGTTGTTGCCGCAGAACTTCCATTTGCCCTGCCCCATGTAGATGGTAAATCATATACCGCCGCAGATATGGCTCAATCATCAATTCTTTGAGAGAACCAGCATAAATATCGCTACGGAACAATTGATAGTGGATGTTGGCAGCCGTTTTACCCAACTGCCCCAGAAAATAGCCGCGCAACACATCGTGTAGTTGGATTGATTGGGGGATCCGTGGCTGGTATTTTAGTAGTAGCGACAAATCAAAAAGCTGCTGACACAGCTCCTCGCTCTCAAACGCATCTAGCCCACCTGTTGCCTGCCACAGCTTTTGTACCACCAGGAGCGGAATCGCCACGTCTTCGGGAAAAATTGCCAGCTCCGCCAGCCGCTGCTGTTCGTCGGCCGTCAACAGCTCCAAACTCACGCCAATTGTCTGCGCCACCGCCTGGTGACGTGCGGCGGCATGGCGCTGGTCAAAAGCAGTCAGCCCCCGCCTGTCCAGCGCCTCATTGACATAGGCCACCGCCTGTGCCAACGGCTGCTGCTGGCTGCGCCGCTGCAGCACGCGGTTAATCAGCTTCAGCAGCGTCGGCCACTCCCCCAGCCGCTGCGCCAGCTTTTGCAGCGGCCACCGCAGCGGCGCGGTTTCGCTGGCGGGCAGGTTGGCACTCAGCAGGGCGACGGCTTCGTTTTGCTGCATCGCGTCCACGTCCACCATCTGCACCGCTGGCGGCAGCGTTTCCCGGTTGCGGGTGGTAATCAGCCGCGTGCAGCCGCTGCCGTCGCGCAAAAAGGGGTGCAAGTGCGCCTCATTCCATACGTCATCCACCACCAGCAAACAGCGGCGTTCTCCCCACGCCTGCGCCAGCGTTGCCGCCGCCGCGTTCAAATCCACAAATCCCGGCCGCTCCCCCGTCAGCGCATAGACCACATCCTCCACCAGCCCCGGCAGGTTGGTGGGGTTTTCCCCCAGCGTAATCCACAAAATCCCCTGCGGAAAAGCGTCGCGCACCCGCTGGTCGTGGCACAGTGCCGCCGCCAACGTCGTTTTGCCATACCCTCCCGCCCCGCGCAGCGCCGTCGTAATCGCCACCGGCCCTTGTCCCGCCGCCCCCAGCAGGTAGCCCAGCAGTTGCTCAAATTCCTGCGGGCGCGGCACAAAGTCATCTGGAGGTTCGGGTGCCATCCAGGGGATAGGGATTTCCTTTGGTTCCGCACCAACGGTTGATTTGACAATGATTGTCGAATCTCGAACGTTTTTGATTTTGATGTTATCGCCGCTGTTCTGCTCTGTCATCGTTACAACCAGTTATGAGGGGATTGGATAATACAACGCCTGCAAAAAGTGTCTCATACCCGCGTAGGCGGGTATCCAGCCTGATGGTGAAGATGGATACCCGCTTTCGCGGGTATGACACTTGAATGGTTCACTAACGTTTTAACCAGCTAGGCCGACAATTCGCCCAATCGTGGCAACAACTTGTATTGCAATTTGCAGTACAGTTGGCATGACATCTTTAATGTCTTCAGCTGCCTGTTTTAAGTTCTCCCCGAATCGTTTAACAGATTTTTGATTCGGGTTTTCCTTGTTGGCTGCATCAACAACAGCCTCAACTGCATCCGCTATCGCTTCGGCATCCTCTTTTTTACCCTCAGGTGCTTTTGCAAGCTCCTGGCTCAATTGATCAATCAATGACTTAAGGGTTTCTTTATCTGACTCCGTGCCATTTGGCATGGTTCCAATATTTTGCGAAACGTTTGTCAGAGTTGACTTGATAGCCACAGTTGAATTGGTCACATTACTAACGGTTATAGTATCGCCCATGTTTATATCTCCTTGCCCCTGGTGAACAGTAGCGGGGCCACTAAATTGGTTGACAATGGTTGGTTTGCTGGCGGCAGAAACGGCCGTTTCCAAATCCACCTGCGGAATATCCGGCCAAACCACATGCTGCCGCTGCTCCCGCACCAGGGTCAACAGGTCTGGCATTCGACTCGTGCGCCCCAGGTGGACAATCAGGGATTCAACCAGAGCCGGTTTGTTGCTCGTCTCCAAACTTTCATGATCAATACGGAGATCAAAACAGATCGTTTTGAGTTCCCCCAAGCTAAAATAACGGTTTAGTTTTTCCCGCAAATCGGTCAATTCATTTGACATGTACACGCTCCTTGTCTGTGGAAGCTTTGCCATTACGCAACTGGCTGCAATCATACACAATTAAACGGCATAACTCAATGCTTGCCCAAACCGGCCTAGGCAGATTGCTTGACAAACAGTGCCTATTTATTTAGTATAATCCTCACTTAATTTGGATGGACAACAATTCATAGCAATTCAAAGGTCCTGTTGATAGACATCCTTCCCCCTAAACAAAAGCACATTATTCCATTTTCCCTGGTTAAGCAGGGCAGCATTATCAGCCGTGCTGATGTCGTGTGGACTGGTTTAACCCATTGCGGTGATCGTCTTACGGTTTGTGGCGTGAGCAATGTGGTGACTATTCCAAAATGGCAACGCCAAGGGTATGGAACACAGCTTATCCAGCGGATAACAGCCTACATCTTAAACCAAAAAGTTGATTTGGGACTTCTTTTTTGCCAGTCCATGCTACTACCTTTCTACAGTGCCTGTGGTTGGGAAGCGGAACCGCACGCCATTACCCGGATTGGTACGCCAATGCAGTACGAACCTTATCCGGCTATGAGAATGATTTTATTGGTGTCGGCCAAAAGCCGACTTTATCAAGGGACGTTAGCAACGCAACCAGCATATGTAGACGCTATTTGGTAGCCAGCTTACTTCCATTAGGAGAACACAACAATGTCATGGGATAGCTATATTGATAATTTAATAGGCCACACTGGGGGTGCTTGTGACAAAGCAGCCATTATTGGGAAAGATGGTTCAAAATGGACAACAGATGGTCATCCAGAGGCGCTTAAAGTCACGCCATCAGAAGCGGCTGCCATTGGACGGGTTATGACTTCACAGGATTACACGTCTTTTCAGGCTAATGGGATCGTTGTTGAAGGTGTTAAATATCAGTTTTTACGAGCAGATGAAGTGGTGGCCTTAGGCAAAAAGAAGGATTATGGGGCTATTACGCTTCAGGCATCAGGAACGGCCGTTGTCATCGGCCATACTAAAGAAGGGATGAGCCAAGGAAACACCAACAAGGGCGTTGCGGTTATTGCTGAATACCTCACGTCTATGGGTATGTAGCCATAAGCCAACTCTTTGTTCCGTCATATCATATTATATTGCGATTTTTAGGGAAAAGTTCAACTTCTTCGGAGAAGTTGAACTTTTTCTACGTATCATTTAGGAAAACGATAGTCTACATAGGAGATAAACATGGATAACCCAGCTGTTGTAATAGACAATGGTAGTGACTTGATAAAAATAGGCTTTGCCGGTGAGGATGAACCCCGCGCTGTTTTTCCGGCCATTGTGGGGCGACCCCGTTCGGGACGAATGCGTTATATCGGTGACGAGGCTCTATTTCAACGAACCAGCTTGACTCTGAATTATCCAATCAAGCATGGCATCGTTACCAATTGGGAAGATATGGAGGCTATTTGGCGCCACGTCTTTTACAATGAACTGGGAGTGGCACCAGAAGAACAGCCGATCATCCTGACAGAGGCTCCGCTTAATCCCAAGGCCAATCGGGAGAGGATGACCCAAATCCTTTTTGAGACCTTCAATGTCCCAGCTATGTATGTGGTGTCCCAAGCTGCGGCGGCCATCTATAGCACGCAGCGTACTACAGGCATTGTGCTTGATATAGGTGATCATGTAACCCACGCAGTACCGATCTATGAGGGATATGCCTTGCCCCACGCCACTATTCGCCTTGATCTGGCTGGGGTCGATCTAACCGACTACTTGATGAAGATTCTAACCGAAGGAGGGTACAGTTTTACCACTACAGCCGAGCGCGACATTGTACGCGATATCAAAGAGAAGCTGTGCTATGTTGCCCTTGATTTTGAACAGGAGATGCAAACGGCCGTTAATGGCGACTCGTTAGAGAAGTCATACGAACTCCCTGATGGTCAAGTGGCTACCATTGGCAATGAGCGTTTCCGCTGCCCAGAGGCACTTTTCCAGCCTGCCTTCATTGGCCTGGAATCAGCCGGGATTCATGAAACCATCTATAATGCTATCATGAAGTGCGACGTTGACATTCGCAAAGATCTATACGCCAATATTGTGCTTGCTGGAGGTTCATCCCTGTTTACCGGTATGGCCGATAGGTTACAGAAAGAGATCAGCAACCTTGCCCCACCCACCACAAGAATCAAAGTTATTCAGGAGACTAGGCAGCAATATGCCACTTGGCAGGGTGCTTCTCGGTTAGCATCGTTGCCGACTTTCGAACAGATGTGGATATCAAAAGGGGAATACGATGAGGAAGGCCCCACTATTGTGCATCGCAAATGCTTTTAAGGACACAGGCCGTTAATATCCTCACTTGAGAATGGCCGACGATTTGGGTGACAATTGTGAGGACGGTGGGCAGCAGTTTATCTGTATCCTTTTGTAGTTGTCGGGCGGGGAAAACGGCCGTTTTTTAACCACAGATGAACGCAGATGCACACGGATAAAAATCTGTATGCATCCGTGTTTATCTGTGGTTTTGTTTCAAAAAATCCGCGCTAATCCGTCCCAATCCGCGTCATCCGCGCATCCCTTTTTTGTGGGCAAAAACGGCCGTTTTCCCCGCACCCACCACGCATCCAATTTGTTAACCCCACCAGATCCAAGAAACCATTATCTTGCTCCCCACCCACAATCAGATACAACAGGGCGCATGGACACAATTCGCACCTTTATCGCCCTGCATCTGCCCGCTGCCGTCGAGCAAACGCTGTTAGACACCATCAGCCAATTTCGCCTGCGCTTTCCTGCTGCAAGCGTGCGCTGGGTGCGGCAGGAACAACTGCATCTGACGCTGCGCTTTTTGGGGGAAACGGCCGTTTCCCATCTCCCCGCCCTACAACAAGGGTTAGACCACATTGCTACGCGCCATGCGCCACTCACGCTGCGGCTTGGCAGCCTGGGTTGTTTTCCCAACTGCCAGCGACCACGTGTTTTTTGGGTTGGTTTAGAAGGGGAATTGGAACGGCTGCACGCGCTCCAGCAGGAAATTGAGGGGTTGGTTAATCAGTCAGGGTGGGCGCGGGAAAAACGGCCGTTTTCCCCCCACCTCACCCTCGGTCGGATCAAAGATGCCCGCCAGCTACAGGGCAACATTTGGTACGGTACCCCAACCAGCGGCGAAAAGCAGATGCCACTAACAAAAGTTGCCCTCGTCGAAAGCCAGTTGCGCCCCGACGGAGCCGTCTACACGATACGCCACGTCAGTCGGCTGACGCTGTAGTCCGGCAGGATAGCACCACGGGTCGGCGAGGAATTGAGAAACGGCCGTTTGTGAAGTCAAATGAACCACCCGCTTTTGCTTCTGCACCACCACCAGCCGCGCCAACATTTGCGCCCTGGCACGGTGCGGATATGCCCAAATACGGCGCACAAACTGCGGGTACTGCGGGTCAAACAACCGTTCCTGGCATCCCGACGCAATATCCGGGCGCACTTTCCAGGCATATTGCACCCGCCGCTTTGTGGCTTGCAGCACACACAGCCAGCGCGGCAAATCGAGAAAAACAACCGTATCAGCCACCGCCAGCCGCATTTCCAGTGTGCTGCGGTAGTTACCATCCATAATCCACGCTTCTCCAGCGGTCAGGCTTCTCACCCGGCTTTGCCATTCCAAAGAGGGGGTTTCTTGCCACCCTGCCTGCCAAAAGTGGCGATCTAGGTGGATAACGGGCACGTGCAGCACGCCCCCCAGTTGGCGCGACAAGGTAGATTTACCCGACCCGCTGGAGCCAACAACCAAAATTCGCCGCATCGTGGGAACGGCCGTTTGTATCCCCCCAAAAAACAGGCGCGGCATCTGGTCAATTGCTGTCTCTATGGCATAATTACTTTGCGGCAGCATTGACGGTAAATCAATTTCAAAACAAGGTGCTGTTTGCGGAATCATCATGGTTTTACAATGCTCACATCTTTGGCATAACGTACACCGAATCGAACCCCATCAGGGTAAGACAGGTTACTTCCTGGCTGTACAGCGCCAAACCTTCACCCGGCTTTCACCTCAACAACAGTGGTCTCATCCCACCGCATCCACATTCCATCATAAACTTATGTGCAACCAAGTGAACAGCCCCATCCTATGACACAGGACAACTATCTTGAGTGAATTTGACGTAAAAACAACCTACTACTCCGACCAAAGTACCAGTGGCCGCTGGGTCTTCTCCCATCTCAAACGCCACTGGCTGCTCATCGTCGTCTTGTTTATCGGCGCCTTTGGCAACGCTGCCCTGGCTGCCGCCGTACCCGTCTTCATTGGCAACGCCTTTGATGCCGCCCTGGAAACACCCGCCAATCTAGCTGCCATCGGTGGTGCCGCCATCGGCCTCATCATCAGCCAGGCCATTCGCGCCGTCCTCCAGCTAGGGCGCAACTTCTCCAGCGCCGTCATTGGCGAACGGCTAGAACGCGACATGCGCGAAGAGCTATACTTGAACCTGCTAGGCAAAAGCATGGCCTTCCACGATCTACAGCCCGTCGGCGACACCATGGCCCGCGCCACCAACGATGTTCATGAGATCAACCTCATGTTCAATCCCGGCATCAACCTCGTCGTTGGCTCAGCCAACTTTCTTGTCATGCCGCTGCTCTTTGCCCCACGCTACCATTGGCAACTTATGGCCGCCCCACTCGCCTTTATCATCCTCTATATCATTGCCCTGACTCGCTACATGAACGTGCTGCGCGGCATTGCCGACCGGGTGCGCCGTGCCTTTGGCACCATGAACAGCCGCTTGGCCGAAGCACTGGACGGCATTGAGCTGGTTAAAGGGGCTGCACGGGAAACCGAAGAAATTGACCTATTCAGCCAAAACGCCGGTGAATATCGCGCTGGGGCTGTGGAACAGGGGCGGGTTGAGGCACGCTTTCTGCCGCTACTCTTTTTGGGACTGGCGCAGGCGGGCGGCTTTGCCCACGCTCTCTATCTATTTAGCCAAGGAGCGATTGCCGTGGGCGACGTGGTGGCCTACATGGGGCTACTGGCACTCTTTGGCTTTCCCACTTTTACTTCCCTCATGGCCTACTCCCGCGTCTCGCTGGGGATGGCGGGTGCGCGCCGCGTGCTGGAAATGATGCACATGGAAACCCATTTGGATGAGAACGTCAGCGGCCATGATGCACCCATTAAAGGCAAAATCAGCTTTAAAAACGTCTCGTTCGGCCACATTCCCAACAGCCCGGTACTCAAAAATATCAGCTTTGAGGTGCAGCCGGGGCAGACCGTGGCTCTGGTGGGGCAAACGGGTTCGGGCAAAAGCAGCCTTGCCAAGCTCATTAACCGCATTTATGACGTGGATGAAGGGTGTGTGGAAATTGATGGGGTGGACGTGCGCGATTGGAAACTGGCCTCGCTGCGCCACCAAATCTCGATCATTGAGCAAGACATCTTTCTCTTTTCGCGCACCCTAAGCGAAAACATTGCCTTTGGGAACCCAGAAGCCACGCAGGCAATGGTGGAAAAAGCGGCCAAGGCAGCGCAAGCCCATGACTTTATCATGCGCTTTAAGGATGGATATGAGACGGTGGTGGGCGAACGAGGGGTCACGCTTTCTGGCGGGCAGCGGCAGCGGCTGGCACTGGCGCGGGCGTTCCTCACCAACCCGCGCATTTTGATTTTGGATGATTCCACCAGCGCGGTGGATAGTGCCACCGAAGACCAAATTCAGCGGGCAATTCAAGAGGCGGCATCCAACCGCACAACCTTTTTGATTACCCACCGGCTATCGCAAATCCGCTGGGCGGATCAGGTGGTGGTGTTGCGGAAGGGGCGGCTGGAAGCGGTGGGCAACCATGAATCGCTGATGCAGCAGTCAGCGGCGTATCGGCGGATTTTTGAGCAGTATGAGGCGTTGAATTAGCGATGGGACCCCTTGTGTATTATTGTCGCTGGCAGGGAGCGAAGCTGCGGCTACGGGGGCGAGATGAAACGGCCGTTTGGGGGCACCTCGTCTTCCACGAAAACAACCAGGAACGCACCCAGTTCTTCCGCTACCAACTGGCCGAACAACTGCTAACGATCACCAAAGCAACGGGAGAAGAGACAATTCAGCTTGATAAAATGGGAGTGGCCGTCACTTAAAGCCGAACCTTTATTTGGGAGACGGTGCGACCCGCAGCGTCCGCAGCCGGTTCAGCGCTGCCCCCAGTTCAAACGGCCGAAAATAAGCCAAGTCTCCCACCGGGTAGCGAAAGTCAGACACGACCGTTAGCCCTTGTTCGGCAATGTCGGCCATGATGCAGTGGATGATGTCGGCTAACGGCCGTTTGCCATCCACATACTTCTCCAGCCCATACACCAGCGCATCGGCAATGGCCCGCGTTTGGCTGCTGTTCACCAACTGCGCCACCGCCCCCAGGTCAATATTGTCCTCGCCAAACTGAATGGCCGAAAGCCCCCGCGTCTTCACATTCACATCCCGCCGCCCCTTGCTGGGGTCCAAGCTGTTGGGCAAGGGCGCACGCGGTGTCAACTGCCCAAACGATTGCCCCCCTTCGGCGTGGCGCTGCTGCCGGTTGGCCTCGGCAATCGCCTGAGCCGCCGCCGTCACCTCCTGCGGCACATAGCTATCCAGCGCAATCACCCGGTCAGCCACCTCAAAATAGTCGCCGCTGCCGCCAATCACCAAAATCGTCGAAACGCCAAGCTCATCATAAAGCTGGCGCACCTTGTCAATAAACGGTGTAATTGGCTCCTTGTCCTTGGCAATCAATGCCTGCATCCGCTGGTCGCGGATCATAAAGTTGGTCGCCGCTGTGTCTTCGTCAATCAGCAGTAGCTCCGTCCCCAACTCCAACGCTTCCAAAATATTGGCCGCTTGCGAGGTGGAGCCAGAGGCATTGTCGGTGGAGAAGGCGGTGGTGGCTTGCCCAAAGGGGAGGTTGTTGATAAAGGGGGAAATGTTGACCCCAGCCACATAACGGCCGTCTTCGGCGCGAATCTTCACCGCTGTGTCGTTTGTCACCACAAACTCCCGCCCATCGCCGGGGCGATGGTTGTACACGCCGCGCTCCAAAGCGTTGAGCAGGGTGGATTTGCCGTGAAAACCGCCGCCAACAATGAGCGTCACCCCAGCGGGAATGCCCATGCCGGTCACTTCGCCCTGGTTGGGCAGGGTGAAGGAGACGTGCAGGCTGTCGGGGGATTGGAAGGGGATGACGTTGTTGCCCGATAACGGCCGTTCATCCACCCCCGACCGGCGCGGCAAAATGGCTCCGTCGGCCACAAACGCCACCAGCCCCGCCGCCGCCAACTGCGCCCGCAGGGCGTCGGCATCCTCGTTCACCGCCACATACCGCTGCACGGCGGCTGGTTTGCGGTTTTTGTAGAGCAGTGCCGCCTGCACCATTTCGGGAACGGCTTCGCACAGCATGTCGGTGGCGGCGTAGCCCAAGACGGTGCGGCCACGGGCGGGCAAGCCCACGCGAAACCGAGCTTCAACATAGCTGGGGGTGACAGAAACGGCCGTTTGTTCCAGCACTTC
>JAGQGA010000390.1 GCA_020432595.1 Anaerolineales bacterium
GCTAGACATTCCCCTGATCGTGCTCATTAACCAGGGCAGTGCCAGCGCCAGCGAAATTGTGGCCGGGGCGTTGCAGGACAACCATCGCGCCACCCTGTTGGGCGAAACCACCTTTGGCACCGGCACCGTTCTCAACGAGTTCGGCCTGTCCGACGGCTCGGCGCTGCTGCTGGCAACGGAACAATGGCTCACCCCCTCCGGCCGCGTCATTTGGCACAGCGGCATTGTCCCCGACACTGTGGTTCCGCTGTCTTTGGACACCCAACTGCTGCGGCCAGAAGCGGAGCGGCAGCTAACAGCGGCGGAACTAGCAAACAATGCCGACGCGCAACTGCTGCAAGCGATTCAACAACTTATCACAGAAATCAAAGGACAATCGTAGCATGAATCGGCAAAAGATTAGTTGGTTGTTTATATTGGTGGTGCCATTAACGGCCGTTACTCTTTTTCTTGAACTAGCAGAAGATGTTTGGTTCCGAGAAGGGTTTGCCTGGGATGCCCCTATCATGCTGGCCGTCCACAGCTTCAGCCTGCCCTGGCTCGACACTGTTTTTCGCCTGATTGCCGACACAGCCGGGCCGCTGGTGGGCATTCCGGTGCTAATAACGGCCGTTATTCTCTGGCAAAAACGAGAATGGGTAATGGCTCTCCTGTTCCCCATTTCCCTTGTCGGTGCGGCCGTTCTCAACACCCTGCTCAAACATATTTTCAGCCGCCCACGCCCCACCGTTTCCCCCCCACTGGTGGCCGAAACAAGCTACAGCTTCCCCAGCGGCCACGCCATGTCAGCCATTGCCTTCTATGGACTGCTCTCCCTGGTGCTGTGGCACCATCGGCAATACGGCTGGGCGATTGTGGCTGGCATCTGGGTTCCGCTTGTCGCCCTCAGCCGCGTCTATCTGGGCGTTCATTATCCCAGCGATGTTCTGGCCTCACTCACCCTCGGTACCATCTGGCTCAGCCTTGTCTGGTTTGTCTACACCGACAAATACGCCCTCTCATCCACTTATGCCCAAACAGTTGTTGCCAGGCTCAACAGGCTTTTCCAACCATAAACTAAATAGGTCAAGATTGGTTCAATCTCCAAAGATTGAACCAATCTAAATCACTAAGCAAAGTACTACACCCGCAGCACATGCTGCTGCGGCAAGGCCATTTCCCATGTCAACGTGTCGGGGCGCAAGATGATTTCGCGGGCTTGCTGACCGGGCAGCATAATGAGGACGTGACGGCCGTTCATATCTAGCCATTGCCGCCCCTGCTCCACCACCTGCCACGCTGCACCTATCTGCACCCGCTGCACCCGCACAGTGCCGTTGGCCGAAAAAGAACAGTCTACGCCGATTGTTATGTGTGTCATAAAAAAGGAGATTGGAGATTAGAGATTGGAGATTGACACCCTCTCAATCTCTAATCTCCAATTACATCAACGCTTCCGCCATAGCCACGCCAACTTACGGTATTTGTCCCACTCGTAATACGCCATCATGGTGCTGAGCCAGAAGCCGTGCCAGCCGTCCGAACGGCCGTTTAACGTTACAAACCGCCACCAAAACTGCCGCAAAGGCTGCAAAACATAGTTCTGCGGCTTAGGGCGCGTCCCCGCCTGGTGCAAAATCGTCGCCTCATAGGTGGCATACGCCCGCTGCGTGCGGTGAAACTGCGCCTTGTCGTGATAGTTATAATGGGTTAGCGGGTTTTGCAAATGCCCAATGCCACCATCCACCACCGCCACCTCATGCACTGGCCGCTCATAGCGCACGCGCCCATGCTTGAACAGCCGCAGTTGGTAGTCGGGAAACCAGCCCGCCCCTAGCGTCAACTTGCCAAAAATATGGTTGTGGCGCGGCACATACCATCCCATTTGCGGCCGTTCCGCCACCACCCGCCGCACTTCAGCCGCCAGTTCAGCGGTAGCCCGTTCGTCGGCATCCACAAAGAAAACCCAGTCGCAGCTTCCAGCCACAGCATCGAGGGCAGCATTGCGCTGCTGGGCATAGTTTTCAAAGCGGTTTTGGTAGGTGGTGGCTCCCTCTTGTTGGGCAATGGCAACGGTATCATCCTGGCTATACGAATCAAAGACAACAACCCCATCGGCCCAGGCCAAACTTTCAATGCACGCCTGAATGTGGCTGGCTTCGTTGAGGGTGAGAATAACGGCCGTTATCGACTGTGGAGACATGAGAAAAGAGATTGGAGATTGGGGATTGGAGATTGAGCAATCTCTAATCTCCAATCTCTAGTCTCCACATTCAAAGAATCAAGTTCCGTTTGTTGACCACAGGGAAATAACCTGTTCATAAGCCGCCCGCAGTTCGGGGTCATCGGCCTGCTGCGCTTTTTTGCCCAGGGCAAAGGCCACCATTTTGGCTGCCACCTTTTGCGTCAGGTGGCCGTGGTGCCGCTTGTAAAGCTGGTAGCGGCTTTGCCACAGGTTATAAACCGAACGCGCCGGTATCTGCTTGGTGCTTTCGCCCCCATAATGCACAATTTCGGCGGCTGGCACGGTGTAGATTTGCCAGCCGGCCGCCTGCACCCGCCAACTCCAATCTATCTCCTCACAATACATGTGAAACGATTCATCAAAGCCGCCGGTGGCTTCGGTAACGCTGGCGCGGACGAGCATGGTGGCCCCCAGCGTGTGGTCTACGCGGAAGGGGGCGTGGTCGGGGCGGTAGAGGTGGCGGGGATAACGGCCGTTTAACCGACTTTCGTACAATCGGGCTGGCATAGGAAACAGGTCAAAGGCCAACTGCACCAAACCGGGAAAGGAGAAGGCACTGTGCTGAAAACGGCCGTCGCCATAGACCAGCCGCGCCCCGGCAATTCCCGCTTCCGGCCGTTCATCCAGGCAACCAATCAGCCGCTTCAATGCCCCTTCACGCAGCACAGTGTCGGGGTTGAGCAGAAAATAGTAGCGGGGATGATGGGCGGCAGCGGCTCGCATTCCCTGGTTGTTGGCCGCACCAAAACCGTGGTTATGGTCATTGACAAGCAAATGGGCCTGCGGAAAAACATTTTGCAGCAGTTCGGCTGTGCCATCGGTGGAGGCGTTATCCACCACCCACACTTCCCCATGCAGCCGCGACCGCTGTAGTTCGCGGTAAACGGAGCGCAAACAGTCTGAAAGATAATCACGTACATTCCAGCTAACGATGACAACCGCTACATCTAAGGTCATAGTTTGGTGTGGGGTGAAGGGTGAAGGGATTGATTAACGGCCGTTCACCATTCCTAAAGTCTAGTTGTTGCTACCTGTTTGTTTTTGAGATTGGAGATTGGAGATTAAAGATTTGCAATCTTTAATCTCCAATCTCCAACAACGCCGCTAACGGCAAATCCAGCATCTCGGCAATAAAACGAATCGGCTCATAATCACCGTCTGTCGCCACCGCCAACCCCGCCCAGCCATAAAAATCGGGCGAACAAAGGGAGGTGGCGCACGCTTCAGCAGCGGCAAAATCCAGCAGCGCTTGGGTGACAGTACGCGATAACCCTAGGGGAAAATCCGCCCCAAAAGCAATAGTTTCATTGGGTATGGGAGCGGTGATGGTAATAATGCGCGTCACGTCAAAAATATCTTCCCTGGTATCAAAAATACCGGCGCGGGCATCGCGGATGCGATAGCCACCTGTTTCTGGAGTGCCATTGACCAAAATGTAGCCCAAACCGCTGCGCGTGGGGGGCAAACCCAGTCGCCGCCACAGTTCCGGGGTGTCTTCGCCATAACGCCACGGCTGTTCGGCAAAGGGCAAAATGGGCGGGGTGAAGGTGGCCGTGGCGATGTCGGCATCGCTATTGTAAACGGCAAGCAGGCTACTATTGTCGCCCGGCTGCACTAGCTTTTCACCAATGGTGATGCCGTTAGCAAGCAACAAGGCTTCGGCATAGCGCGTTTGTAAAGAATCGGCACCGTTCACGGCTAGGCGCACACCGCCCAAATCAGTCAAATCGTCCACAGTTCGCACGCCGCTGCGGTCGGGTCGGGCAACCAGCATGTCGGCCTGCCCTGTGTAGCCATCGTCATGGACGGCTACCAACCCAAGCTGGGCGTGGCACTGCTGCTGGGCGAGGGTGTAGCCAACGGCCGTTAAAAAGCCAATCGTATCTTGCGGTGCCTGACACAGCAGCCCAATCAGCGTCTGCTCGTCGTCCACAATGCCCACCGCCACATGTAGTCCGGTGGCCGTTTGGATGGCTTCCAGCAGCGGCTGGACACGCTGGCTGAGCAGGTCGGTGTTAATGGTCGGGGTGAACAAAAGCTGCAACGGCCGTTCCTTGCTGCCCAACGGCGTTTTGGTCACTTCAACGGCCGTTTCCACGAGCCGCGTCGCTTCCACAACCACCTCACGGGTAATGGGGGCAAGGCGGGTAACTTCGATGGGTGGGGCAGAAACGGCCGTTTCTGCTTCCACCAACCGCGTCACTTCCACCGCCACCACCTGCGGCTGGCACGCTACCAGCCAGCAAACCAAGCTCATTAATGCAATGCGTCGCACGCCATCCACCAGAAAATAAAACGACTGACCCTTTGACAAGCGTCAGTCGAGACCATCCTCAATGCGTTCTAGTTTACTGTCTGCCCTTGCGAAAGCCAACCAAACTTAGACAAGGCTCATTCTCTAGGGACTTGACTCGCTTTTGACGTGGTGCGTAGTACGTAGCCAATGGGCTTTTTATTGAACGCACCACGCACTACGCACCAATTTTGTCAACCTCACAAGACCTGAAAGAACCTTTTGGTTGATGTTGGCACTGTTAGCACCTAAATAATCCGCGCCCGAATCCGAGAGCTAACGTAATCGAGCAGCATAACCACCAGGGCAATGGCAATCATCATCACGCTGGCCTGGCGGTAACGAAGCTGCTGGATATTTTGGCTGAGAACAAAGCCAATGCCGCCACCGCCCACAAAACCAATGATGGTTGACATCCGCACGTTTATGTCCCAGCGGTAGAGCGTAAAGGCGATGTAGGGGGGGATAATTTGCGGGATGACGGCATAGACGATCATTTGCAGGCGGCTGGCCCCGGTGGACAAAATCGCTTCGATTGGCCCCTCATCAATCCCTTCAATCTGCTCTGAAAATAGCTTGCCCAGGGCGGCAATGGTGTGGAGCGTTAGTGCCATAATCCCGGCAAACGGCCCCAGGCTGACCCACACCACAAACACAATCCCCATGATCAGCGGCTCGATGGAGCGCAGGGCGTTGAGGATGCTGCGGGAGATGGTGTAGATGACAAAGCCGACGGCAAACGGCCGTTTAACACGCAAAAACCCCGCCACCACCGCCATGATAACCGCCGCCACCGCTGCCGGGATCGTCGTCCACCGCTCCGGGTTGTCAAAAAGGTAAAGCCAGTTGAGGGCTGAACCGATGCCGTAGACCAAAACGGCCGTTCCCACCAGCGTCACCGCCACCGTCAATGCCCGCGCTGATGTTTCATTCAGCCGCAGCACCGCCTCCTGCCCATAGTGGCTGCCATAGCTGGCGGCCAAAAACGCCCCCAGCAGCCCCAGCACCCCCGGAAGGCCAATTAAAATAAAGT
>JAGQGA010000391.1 GCA_020432595.1 Anaerolineales bacterium
ACTCATCGCGCTTTTTCATCTTTCTTGTCTCCCGCTTTTTCCCCTAGTTTCTCATCAACAACAACTTCGCGCACCTAGGAGGCTCAATCTGCTTGACACTCGTTACCCCGCCTTATAGAATGGCCTGATAGGTATCAATTGTGAAAACGGCGGTTGGCCTTTAGGGAGAGAGATTGAGGTATGCAGTATGCAATTCGTTTCAAGCCCCGTGCCTTGAAAGATGGTAAAAAGATACCGAAGCAAGAACTGACCTACATTTTTGAGAAGATCAAAGCGTTGGAAAATGATCTGTCTGGTGATGTCAAACATCTAACAGATTTTTACCCTGAATATCGGTTGCGGGTTGGCAATTATCGGATTCTATTTGAAGTTGAGGGGGAAGATGTTGTCATTTATCGAATAAGGCATCGGAAAGATATTTATAGATAATGAGGTTAAACACCATGATGACGTTGCATCCGAACATTCTAGAACAAGCAGGCAAGAAACAGTTTGTTGTACTTCCTTATGATGAATTTATTGCGCTTCAAGAGGAGCTACAAGACTTTTATGATTTGAAGGAATTGCGGAAGGCTAAAGGTGAAGAGTACGATGCGCCTACGCTCAGTTTTGAAGAGGCTAGAAAGGCACTGGGATTAGGCTGAATGAAAATACAGCATGTATCGCTTCCAAACCCGCAAGCTTATTATGAACAGGTGTGGAACCTGGTGCGCCAGGTTCCGTATGGCAAGGTTGTTACCTATGGGCAGGTGGCGCAACTGCTTGCTGTGCCGCCGGGGGTTGAAGCGCAGGATTACAAAGCTTTTAGTCCACGCTGGGTGGGGGAGGCAATGGCAGCTTGTCCGAATGATGTGCCGTGGCAGCGCGTGATCAATTCGCAGGGAAAAATTAGCCAACGCCCTGGTGCCACCAGACAGCGCCAACTGCTGGAGGCCGAGGGGGTGGTGTTTGTCAAGGATAAGATTGCCTTGAAAGTGTATCAATGGGGTGGGCCAGGTACGGAAGATCAGCCAAGGCAGGCGACGCTGTTTTAGGTTTTAGGTGCTTTGCACTGTCTTTGGTGCAAGGCACTTGAGCAGATAGGGGCGGTTATAAGAGATGAACGGCCGTTTCCCGCATGTGCTTCTTTAAATACACCGTAAACGGCGTGCCGCCTGTCCCCACATCCCCTTGTTTGTCCCCCTGCGCCGGTTTGATGATATACATCGCCGCGTATTCTACATGAAGCTGGCGGAATTCGTGCAGTGCTTGCACGGCAGCGTTGTAGGCATCACGGAGGCTGGGGTGGGCAGCCTTTTGTGTTTGTACAAATGCGCGAATGGCGGGGCCGTTTTCCAGTTCTTCCACAAACGTCCGATCCCCCGGCGGCATGTAGTCGCGCATCTCCATTAAATACGCTCGCATCGAGTCAAACTCATGGACAATGCCCAGCGCCGCGTCAAAGGCGGGGATGATGCCGCTTTGCGCCCCCGTTTCACCGCGAAACTGCTGCGGCCGGCCGCCATATTCGGCCACCCCTTCATAAATCATGCCGTGTGGGATGTAGGGGTTGTCTTTCCAGCCAAACATAAACGGCCGTACCCGATGGTAATAAATATACGGGTCGCACCGTTCCGGCATTCGCCGTAGCAGCGCCGACATGGTGCCTAGCGTGGTGGCAATGGTGAGCAGGTGGCTTTCCAGAGTAGGGATGTCGTGGTGGGAAACGGCCGTTTGTGCCGGTTGCAACACCTTAAGCGCCTGACCAGCCTGTGCCTCAATGTTGATGTGGAGCGTTACAAACCATTCCTCATCCATGCCGCCCAAAAAGTTTTGGTTGAGCGTCAGGTTGCCCACCTCAACCGGTTCATTTGGGTTCAGCCGCCGCCAGTTGTACATCGCCTGCCACGCATACGACAGCATGGGATACACCCCCAGCCGTGTCGCCACGGCGTGCCACGCCACCGCCAACGGTTGTGGAATCCGCGTTGCCACCGGGTGGTCGGGAGCCAACACGTAGAGGCTGCCCATATAGCATAGCATTGTCATCGCCCGCCATAATTCTCGGTCACTGTGCAATTGTTCCACCGGAAACGGCGGCAACTGTTCAATAGCGGGGCGAATTTGGCGGCTTAGCAATAGCTTGCTCAATTCCTGTGCCACCGCTTCCCATTCAGCAAATGGCTGTGGCAGCCGGGGCAAGGGGTCTTGCGGCGGCAAAAAACCGCGTGTGAAATCTCGTTGTAGCATATTTTTTTGATAGGATTTACAGGTAACAGGATGACAGCAAATCCTGTTAATCCTGTAAATCCTGTCGCAATTTCTTATCCAAACCTCTCCGGCGTAAAAGCCGTGATGTCGAGCAACGGCCGTTCTTCCTGCACCACCTGTGCCACCAGTTTACCCGTTATCGGCCCCATCGAGACTCCCAGCATGGCGTGGCCGGTGGCAACAACCAAGTTGCGATGGGTAGAGGTGCGGCCAATATAGGGTAAGCCGTCGGGGGAGCAGGGGCGCATCCCGCGCCACACTTCCACCGTCTCCTTGTTTTCCAGCCCCGTCAGATAGCTGTCGGCGGCGCGGACAATGGCATCTACGCGGCGCTGGTTGATGGAAAAATCAAACCCGGCCAGCTCTAGCGTCCCGGCAAAGCGCAGCAGTGACCCCATGGGGGTGACGGCGACTTTGGCTTCGGCCAGGTGGAGGTGGCGGCTGAGGTAGGTGGGAAACGGCCGTTTAATGGTCACGCTATATCCCTTGGCCGGTTCCATGGGGATATTGACCCCCAACCCTTTGGCAACCGGAGTTGACCAGGCGCCAGCGGCCAGCACCACTTGTTTGGGGGTGAATTTGCCGCTGGTGGTACGAACGGCCGTTATCCCCGCCGACCCCACATCAAACCCCATGACCTCGGCGTGGGTTAGGATCCGCGCCCCGTGTGCCCGCGCCGCCGCCACCATTGCATTAACAAACCGCGCCGGGTTGACATGGGCATCTTCCGGCGACAGCACCCCGCCAATGACGCTGGGGTGAACCAGTGGTTCCACCGCCCTCACTGCTTCAGCATTAGGCAACAACTCTAGCGTTAGCCCAAACTGGCTCATTTCCTCCACCATGTGCCGCCCCTTTTCCAGCCCCTTTTCTGTGCGGTAAAGCGATATTCCCCCTTTCCGCTCAAAATCACAATCCAGCTTTTCTCCAGACACCAACTGCTGGTAAATTGCCAAACTGGCCCGCTGCATGTCGCGCAGCAGCGGCACGGCGCGGTGCAGGGCTTTCTCATTGCAATATTGCTGGAATCGCCACAGCCAGGCCGCCAGATCAGGGCTGAGCCGGGGTTTGATGTAAAACGGGCTTTCCGCGTCAAGCATCCATTTCATCCCCTGCGTCAGCACCCCCGGCATCGGCACCGGGTCAGAATAGCCGGGGCAAATCAGCCCGGCGTTGCCATAAGAACTGCCGGCCGCAATCTCCCCCTTTTCCACCAGCGTCACGTTTACCCCCGCCTCGGCCAAAAAATACGCGGCCGTTACACCAACCACGCCGCCGCCGATAATCAGTATGTCGCTCATAATAATGGAGAATTGGGAATGGGGAATTGAGAATTGAGAATGATCCGCTCATTCCTAATTCTCAATTCTCAATTCTCAATTCATAATTTCTTGATCTCCCACAACTCCACCACCCGATCCGACGGGTAGCCGATGGGGTCAAAATCGTCTGTTTCGCGGGCTTCGTAGCCCACGCGGTCAAATAGCTCTTCAATGGTGCGCGAGGAGTGGTGCTGGGCTTCACCGATGGTGTGGAACAGGTAAACCGCCGAGGGCAAAATAACCGGATAGCCCATTTCGTAAAGGGCGTAGCCTGTGCCTTGCTGTAGTGCTGCCAAAAAGGTATCGTCGCTTTGGGCGATGGCTTGTCCGGCGTGGGTCAGGTTGACGTAGAAGCTGAAGGCGAAATGGTCGCGCAAATACCCTTGTGCCTGCAAAAACGCGCCCACTTTGGCGATGTTGGCCTGTAGTTGGGCGAATTGGGCGGGGGTGTCGAGGGCAGTTGGCAAATCCAGTGCCAAATGGTCGTGCAGTTGGGCAAAAAAGCGGCGACCGACCCGCTTGGTAAAGAGCCGCCGCTCCCGCGCCACCGATTCCAGGTAATGGTCGGGGTGGGCGGCCATTTGCTCGAAGGCGGCGCGAAAGAAGGCGTAAGAAAGGGCATCAAATTCGCCGGACTGGGGAACGGCCGTTTGCCACAGCCGCCCCACAAAATTTTCCACCAAATTGGCAGCCGCCTCGCGCCCAAACACCACCTGCAAATAGTCTGCCGCATGAGCCGTCACTGGCTGCAGGCTGCCGCTGTTGCCCGGCAGCGCCAGCCATTCAGCGACAATGGCGCGGGACATAAAGGACAAAAAATCGGTTCCCATCGGCCACCACGCGGCAAAATCGGGAAACGGCCGTTGGGCCACCACATCACGTAACGTTTTTTCCATAGTTGAGGAAAGTGGCAGGTAACAAGTGGCAAGTAGCAAGTTATGTTTGCCAACGGGCTTGCCACCTGCCACTTGTTACTTGTTACTTATTTGCTAAATCTGCCTGCAAAAGCTCAAACTGACCCGCCTTGTCCACATCCATCGCAATTTCAGCATAGGGATTGAGGGTGATTTTGGCGGGGTTGCCTAGAATGCGCTCGGTGGCTTGCTCAATATCGTCGAGACTGATGCGGCGGGTGAGCAGCTTGAGCAGCATCCTTAGACCGACGATGCGGGCTAGTTTCCAGGCGTGTTTACGGCCGTTTATCAGTGCCTCCCACAGATCATAGTGCGAATAGGCCAAATCCGACTGCACCAGCAGGATGTCGCCCCCGGCAATTTCCAGCCCTTTAAGTTTGACATACGTTCGGTTGGAGTGCGGGTAGCGAGCTTCCAACACTTGCTTGGTGACAAAGTTGTAGTAAACGGAACGGTCAAACGGGCGGCACATGTCGAGGAAGTCGTCTACCATGTGGCCTTGCAGGGCGGGAATGTCGGAGGAACTAAGCATGACGGGGCCAGTGACCCCTTTTTCCTCGCGTAGCCATTTAACGCCGGTAATCACATTGGCTATTAGACTGCCCTGGTTGGGCAGGTGGTGGACAGGACGGGCAAAATTCATGCCGCGATCATCTCCCAAACCTACTACCACAACTTCACCAATTTGGTTGGCCTCTTGCAGCGCACCGACAACCCATTCCAGCATGGTGCGCCCTTCGATGATCAATTCCGCTTTAGCTTTCCCTTGCGTATAGCGATAAAGTGAATCTTCGGGGGTAGGAACCCCACCAGCGGTGATGACGCAATCCATTTTTTTCTCCCTTTACGGGCAACAGTGGCAAGTAACAGGCTGCAAGTTGCTTGGGCAAGCAGAACTTGCTACTTGCCACTTGTTACTTGTTACTTTAAACCGTGTGGAGCGTTGGCCGCAGCCCCAGCTCCTGAATCAGACCGTTGAGTTCGTCGTGGGTCAACGGCCGTTTTTTGCCCGCAACGGCCGTTAATGCTGCTTCCATCATATTGGTGCCAAAGGAACG
>JAGQGA010000392.1 GCA_020432595.1 Anaerolineales bacterium
CCCATGCAGCCGGGTGCAGTTTGGCGGGCAGTGAGGGGGTGGATGAAACGGCCGTTCTGGCCGCCATTGACCAAGCTGAGGTAGTGGTTTTGGTGGTGGGCGAGGGAGCCAACATGAGCGGCGAAGCCCGTTCCCGCTCCCAATTGGGGCTGCCGGGGCAGCAGCAGGCGCTGGCCGATTTGGTGGCGCAAACGGGCAAGCCGCTGGTGGTGGTGCTGATGGGCGGCCGGCCGCTCATTGTTCCCCGCCTTCTCGAACAGGCCGACGCCGTGCTTATGGCGTGGCATGGAGGCATTTGCGCTGGCCGCGCCGTGGCCGATATTGTCTTTGGGGCGGTCAACCCATCGGGCAAGCTGACCATGAGTTGGCCGCGCCGCGAGGGGCAAATCCCGGTTTATTACAGCCATAAAAGCACGGGGCGGCCGATGACCGGCGAGGGTGTGCCGCAGTTTGGCGAGCCGTTTAAGTCGCGCTACATTGATTTGCCCAATGAGCCGCAGTTTCCCTTTGGCTTTGGCGGCAGCTATACGACGTTTGAGTATGCGGATTTGGTGGTGGAAAAAACGGCCGTTTTGCCCCCCAGCAGCACCCTCGTCGTCAGTGCGACCGTTTGCAACAGCGGCAGCCGCGCCGGAACGGAAGTGGTGCAGCTTTATATACGCGACCTTGTTGGCAGCGTCACTCGCCCCGTCAAAGAGCTAAAAGGGTTCCAGCGCATCACCTTGCAGCCCGGCGAAGCGCAGCAGGTGCGCTTTGAACTGCCGATAGCAGAACTCGCTTTTTGGGATGCCCAGATGCAGCACCGGGTTGAGCCGGGCGAATTCCAGGTGTGGATTGGCCCCAACGCGGCTTCTGGTTTGGTCGGTTCGTTTGCCGTGGTTGCTGGCGATTAGGGACTGGAGATTGGAGATTATCGGAAATAAGAATTTCTCACGCCAAGACGCAAAGGCACCAAGCCTTTTTCCTTTGCGCCTTTGCGCCTCTGCGTGACATAAAGTTAATTCCGATCATGTCTGCTGAAGGCACCTAATCTCCAATCTCCCCCATTTCCCACATGATTCCCACCCACATCCTCCTGATAGAAGACGACCCCGCCGTGGCGGGCAGCCTGCGGGATGCCCTGCGGCAGGAGGGGTATGATGTCACCTGGAAAAACACGGGGGCGGCGGGGGTGGCCTTTGCCCAGGCGCAGCAGCCCCACCTTATCGTCCTCGATGTGCGCCTGCCCGATGGCTCCGGCTTTGACTTTTGCCGCCAATTGCGCCAGCTTAAGCTGCGGCAGCCGATTGTGATGCTGACGGCGCGGCGGGAGCAGATGGACAAGGTGCTGGGGCTGGAAATGGGAGCCGACGATTATGTGACCAAGCCGTATGATTTGCCAGAACTGCGCTCGCGCATTCGGGCGCTGCTGCGGCGGGCGTATGGGGAACTGGCAAACAGCAGCGGCGACCTGCTTTATGTAGCGGATCTGACGCTGGACTTAACGCAGAGCCGGGTGCTGCGGGGGCAAGAGGAGATCGCCCTCACGCCAACGGAGTTCCGGCTGCTGGTGCATTTGGCGCGGCACGCGGGGCAGGCGTTGAATCGGGAGCAGTTATTAACGGCCGTTTGGGGCCACGACACCCCTATCGAAAGCGACCGCACCGTCAACGTCCACATCCGCCGCCTGCGCGAAAAAGTCGAACACCACCCAAGCCAACCCACGCTCATCCTCACCGTCCCCGGCATCGGCTATCGTTTGGTTGGTTAAATGGGCAGCCTGTGCCAATCACTTTGGCAGCGAGATTGCCTCATTACTGTGGCACAAGATTCAGGCCATGCCCTGCTCCTTTGGGGCAGTAAGCCAGTGGGCAAGCGGGCCAGCGCCGTGACCGATTTGCCAGTTGGCGGCGTGGGCGAGGGCGGTTTGGGTAAACTGGTGGGCGTGTAAAACGGCCGTTTTCTTCCCAATTCCCCTTGCCAAAAAAACAGCCAACGCCGCCGACAGCGTATCGCCGCTGCCCTTGCGGTTATCCGTGGGGAGCCAAGGGGAGCGTAATTGGGTCATCTCATGGCCGTCGTAAAACAGGTCAACCATCGTAGCGCCATCACGTAGCCCTTTGGCAAGGACGGTGCGGGGGCCAAGGGTGTGAAGGCGAAGAACGGCCGTTTCCGCCTGCACCAGCGTCAATTCCGCCTGTGGTTTTTGCCCCGTTAGCAGCAGCAGTTCGTGTCGGTTAGGAGAAACGGCCGTTGCCAATGGCAGCAACTTCTCGCGGTAAGCCGCCACTACTTCCAGCGGAAACATTGGCACTCCCTGATAATTGACCAGCACTGGGTCAACGACAATATTGCGAGCGTTGTACTCAGATAGCTTGGCCGCGACTTGCTCAATCAGCTCTACTCGCGCCAAAAAGCCGGTTTTCACTGCGCCAATGCCATCGCCCACGGTGGCGTAGTCGCTAAACACAGCGTCGAGTTGGGCGGCGAGGAAGGGGGGTGGGAGGGCGTGAACGGCCGTTACTCCCCAGCTATTCTGCGCCGTTACTACCGTCACCCCGCATAATCCATGCGCCCCCAACGCTGCAAACGTCCGTAAATCCGCCTGTAGTCCCACTGCCCCGCCGCTGTCCGAGCCAGCAATCGTCAAAACTTTGACGGGTTCATCGGTAAACGTCACGACGGTGCCTCACGCGAATGATGGTGACTGTTTGGGCGGTATCATCAATTTGGTAAACGATGCGATAGTCACCCACACGGATACGCCAACCTGTTAGGTGTCCCTGCAATTTTTTAACTCCCGATGGGCGTGGGTTATGGCGCAAGGCTAATATCTGTTCATTGATGCGCTGCAAAACGGCCGTTGGCAAACGCCGCAAATCCCGTTCTGCTGTTTGCTTCAGCTTCAGTTTGTACATACTATCCGTTGCTGCTTAGTCCCATTTCTGCAAGAAACGCATCATAATCCAGTTCTGGCTCGTCGGCGGCTGCTTCCAGGCTTGCTAAATCAGCCAAATCTTCCAGTTGTGCCATCAACGTTTCATAATACTCATAATCTAAGACAACCACGGTTGGACGGCCATGTTGTGTCACATAAACCACATCCCCCTCTTCCTGTATTCCTTGGATCACTTGACTCGTTTGTCGGCGCAAGTCGCTGATTGGCATAATTTTTGTTGCCATCTTTAGTACGCTCCTTAGTGTCAAATTTGACCCTATTATACACAAAAAAAAGGGGATAGCTTGCCGCTATCCCCAAAATCACGCTGCTCCTGACAGCAGCGCCACCAAGGAGGTGAATAGAAAAGGACAAATTAATCGGCCATTGCTGGTACAGGCATCTCAAATTGGGCTTCTTCAGTAGACCCCTTGAGTGCTACTGTGGAGCTTTGGCCGCCAGAAATTGTCATCTGCACTTCGTCAAAGTAGCCAGCACCCACAAAGCTTTGGTGCTTGATGGCGCTAAAGCCATGCTGTGCTTCCAGCTCAAATTCGCGCTGTTGGAAGCGGGAGTAAGCTCCCATCCCTTCCTGCTTGTAGCCTGTCGCCAACTCAAACATGCCAGCATTGAGCGAATGGAACCCGGCCAGCGTCACAAATTGGAAGGCGTAACCCATCTTGCCCAACTCTTGCTGGAAATTGGCAATGGTGTTTTCGTCCAAATTACGCCGCCAGTTGAACGATGGGGAGCAGTTGTAGGCCAGCAACTTGCCGGGGAACCGTTCGTGGATGGCATCGGCAAACTCTTTGGCCTCGCCCAGGTCGGGGGTGGAGGTTTCGCACCAAATGAGGTCGGCGTAGGGCGCATAGGCCAGCCCACGGCTGATGGCACATTCGATACCGCCCTTGATTTGGTAAAACCCTTCGGAGGTGCGGTTGCCAACGATAAATTCCTGGTCATAGGGGTCAATGTCGCTGGTGATAAGCTGGGCGGAGTCGGCATCGGTGCGGGCAAAGAGAAGGGTGGGTACGCCCATGACATCGGCCGCCAGCCGCGCCGCGTTGAGCTTTTGCACAAATTCGCTGGTGGGAACCAACACCTTGCCCCCCATGTGGCCGCATTTTTTGGCCGAGGAAAGCTGGTCTTCAAAATGGACACCCGAAGCCCCGGCGGCAATCATTGCTTTCATCAGTTCAAAGGCGTTGAGCGCCCCGCCAAAGCCAGATTCGGCATCGGCGACGATGGGGGCAAACCAATAGGTGCTGTGGTCGCCGTTCATGTGGGCAATTTGGTCGGCACGCATGAGGGCGTTGTTGATGCGGCGCACCAGGTTGGGGGCACTGTCGGCCGGGTAGAGGCTTTGGTCGGGATAGGTTTGGCCGTAGCCGTTGGCATCGGCTGCCACCTGCCAGCCGCTGAGGTAGATAGCTTTTAGCCCTGCCTGCACCATTTGCACAGCCTGGTTGCCGGTGAGGGCACCCAAAGAGTTGACATAATCTTCTTGGTTGAGCAACTGCCAGAGCCGTTCGGCCCCCATGCGGGCAAGGGTATGCTCGACCTGCACGGTTCCACGCAGCTTTACCACGTCTTCAGCACAATAGTTGCGCTTGATGCCGCGCCAACGGTTGTTCCAAGCCCATTCGTCTTTCATTTTTGCGGTAGAATAATCAACACGGTGAAACATTTTTCTTTCCTCCAAGGGTTTCAGTAATCGGTAATCAGTGATCGGTAATCAGTTTACCGATTACTGATTACTGGTTACTGATTACTGGCTTTAGTTTAGAAATTCATAAGCGGGGACGGTGAGAAAGTCGGTGAAGGTGTCGTTGGTGACGAGTTTGTCGAAGAGTTGGCTGGCTTGCTGATATTTGCCGGTGGCAAACGGCCGTTCTCCCACACTCTCCTTAATATCAGATAGCACCGTTGGCAGCAGTTGCCGGTACAGGTCGTGGGTCACACAACGGCCGTCGGCCAGCCTGGCTTCGCCGCTGTGGAGCCATTGCCACACCTGCGAACGGGAAATTTCGGCCGTGGCCGCATCTTCCATCAGGTTGTAGATGGGGACACACCCATTGCCATCCAGCCACGCCGCCAAATAGCGAATCCCCACATCAATGTTGGTTCGCAGCCCCGCCTCGGTGATGTCGCCTTCGGGAATGGCGATCAGGTCAGACTCGGTAATCTCCACATCCTCACGCTGGCGGTGGATTTGATTGGGGGTGGGCATATAGGTGTCAAACATCTCTTTAGCAACGGCTACCAAACCAGGATGTGCCACCCAGGTACCGTCGTGCCCATCCTTAGCCTCGCGCTCTTTGTCGGCGCGGACTTTAGCAAGGGCCTGGGCGTTGGCTTCGGGGTCATTTTTGATCGGAATTTGCGCCGCCATGCCGCCCATGGCGTGGATGCCGCGCCGGTGGCACGTTTTGATGAGCAGCAGCGAATAGGCCCGCATGAAGTGGGTGGTCATGGTGACTTGGGCGCGGTCGGGCAAAAGATAGCCGGGGCGCTTTTGGAATTTGCGAATGGCGCTGAAGATGTAGTCCCAGCGACCGCAATTGAGGCCGGCTGAATGGTCACGCAATTCATAAAGTATTTCTCCAAT
>JAGQGA010000393.1 GCA_020432595.1 Anaerolineales bacterium
AGATGGCGGCACTAAACAAAATTGGGCAGACGATTACCGCCAGCCTCGATTTGCGGGAGGTGCTGCAGCGGATTGTGGAAGCGATCCCGCCGCTGGTCAATGCGGATGGCGGTGCGGTGCTGCTGCTAGAGGACGAGGCATTGGTTTATGCGGCCGTGAGTGGGGCACCGATGTTTGGCTTGAGGGGGCAAAGGGTGGTGAATAATCGGGTGTTGTTTGAACGGCCGTTACTGTTGCAGAATGTGGTTGAGGAAATAGGGGGGATGGGGGTAAACGGCCGTTCGCTCATCGCCATCCCTTTGCAAATTGGCAGCGAAATCATCGGCGTTCTCCAAGCCGTTCACCAGCAGCCCCGCGCCTTCAGCCAAAGCGACCTGCAAATTCTGGAGCGCACCGCACCCTGGGTTTCCATTGCCATCGAAAACGCTCGCTTGCACCATCAAGTCCAGAGGCACGCCGTTGAACTCGAAGAGCGGGTACAGCAGCGCACCCGTGAACTGCAAGAAACCAACGACGAACTCTCTCAATACGCCTACGCCGTTTCCCATGATCTTCGCACCCCCTTGCGCGGTATCCGCAACTATGCCGACTTTTTGCAAGAAGATTTGGCCGACACGCTTGAAGATGAGCAAAAAAGATATTTAGACGGTCTGTTGCGTGCCGTCCGTGAGGCCGACCACATGGTAGACGGACTGCTTACCCTCTCCCGCATTAGCAGCCGAGATTTGCCCCTGGAATCCATTGACCTTAACATCTTCCTGCGTGGCCTCATCGCTTCGCTCGAACTGTCGGCTGATGTACACATCATCATGCAGACAGATTGGCCCACCATTCAAACAGAAGTGGCCTTGCTGCGGCAAATTTTCCAAAACATCATCCTCAATGGAGCCAAATTCAACCAATCGTCCGTGAAAGAGATCACCCTTAATTGGGTTCTTGGCGAAGACCAAACCTACCAGTTTAGCATTCACGATAATGGGATTGGGATCGATCCCATTTATCAGGAGAGAATTTTTGGCGTTTTTGAGCGGTTGCATACCTACCAGGAATATTCTGGGACAGGCATTGGTTTGGCGATTGTTCGCAAAGCGGTGCGTAAACTGCGCGGCTCTGTGCGTATCGAATCGCAGCTTGGACAAGGCAGCACCTTTATTGTTCAGTTGCCCGTGCAATGATTTTGACGCGGACAACAGGGCGATTGCAATAAATCGTGTCATTCCGAGGTCTTCCGAGGAATCCTTCCCTTTTGCCAGGAGATTTTACGGTCAAATCGAAAGATTCCTCCTCGAAGACTCATCGGAATGACAAACGTCAACAGAATCTAATAAAAAATGAGAAACCTTGGTGAGAGTTATGCCAGACCAGCGGCAACATTCTCACCAATATGATAAATGGCAGAAAAACCCTTTGTTATCTTACTGGCAGAAGATAACGAGCATGACATTGAAGCAACCAAGCGCGTGTGGCGTAAACAGACCATTGCCAACCCGCTTTATATCGTCAACGACGGCGAAGAGTGCCTCGATTATCTTTTCCGTCGTGGCAAATATAGCGACCCCGATGTTGCGCCGCTCCCCGGCCTATTACTGCTTGATTTAAAAATGCCCAAGATAGGTGGGCTGGCTGTATTGGAAAAAATTCGCGCCGATGAACAGTTGCAGCGTTTGCCTGTTGTCGTCATCACCACGTCCCAGCTACAGATTGACAAAACGCGCTGCTACAATTTGGGCATTAGCGCCTATATTCGTAAACCAAACGGGTTTCAACAGTTTACCCAGATGATTCAAGCCCTTCATCAATTTTGGCAATTTGTGGAGTTGCCCTGGTGATGATGGGGTTTCCTGCTTATGATGTCTAAAATGACCGATCCCATTATGGTTAACGACAAAGCCACTATTCGTATTTTGTTGGTTGAAGACAACGAATATGACGCTTTTTCTTTTCGCCGCGCCTTGCGTAAAAGCGACATCAAGGCGCAAGTAACGATTCGGATTCGGGCGGAAGAGGCGCTGCAAGAGCTGCAACTTAATGATGCCTCGTTTGATCTTATTGTCAGTGATTACAAGCTGCCGGGGATGTCGGGGCTAGATCTGTATAAGCTGCTACAGGAGCGCCATATTCATGTGCCGCTGGTGATGTTGACGGGCACGGGTAATGAACATTTGGCAGTTGAGGCGCTCAAAGCCGGGGTGAATGATTATCTCATCAAAGACCCCGAAGAAGGGTACCTGGATTTGCTGGGGGTTGTGCTGCCGCAGGTTATTCAGCAGTACCGTAGCGAGATGGCGCGAATTCGGGCGGAGCGGGCACTGCAAGAGAGCGAGGCGCGTTACCGGGCCATTGTTGAAGATCAGACAGAGTTTGTGTGCCGCTTTTTGGCCGATGGCACCTTAACGTTTGCCAATGAGGCATATGGGCGTAGTTTTGGCCGGATTCAAGAGCAGTGGGGCTATCGTTTTTTGCTGTTTGAGTCGGAAGAATCGGAGAAGGTTATGCGCTATATGCGGATGCTCAGTCATGAGCAGCCGGTTAGCACCCATGAGCACCATTTGATGCTCCCCGGTGGGAAACATTGCTGGCTGCAATGGACGATCCGCGCCATTTTTAATGAGCGTGGGCGGCTGAGTGAGTACCAGGCGGTGGGGCGCGATATTACGGAACGGAAGCAGTCGGAAGAGGATTTGCGAAAGTATGCTGACGAACTGCACGCGCAGAATGAGGAGCTGGATGCCTTTGCCCATACGGTGGCGCATGATTTGCTTAGCCCGTTGGGATTGGTTATTGGGTATGCTGAATTTTTGGCGGATGTGTATATGGAGTTGCCGCAGGAAGAGATTGAGCAATATTTGCACAATATTGTTGAGAGTGGCTACAAGATGAGCAACATTATTGACGCGCTGCTGCTGTTGGCGGGGGTGCGGAAGATGAAAGTGGAGCCGGAGCCGCTGGAGATGGGGAGGATTGTGCAGGAGACGCTGAAGCGGCTGACTAAGTTGACGGATGAACGGGGTGGAGAGATTGAATTGCCAGAGAGTTGGCCGGCCGCCGTAGGGTACGCGCCGTGGGTGGAGGAGGTGTGGGCGAATTATTTGAGTAATGGGCTGAAGTATGGCGGCCGGCCGCCCCGGTTGGTGGTGGGGGCGACGGCGCAAGAGAACGGCATGGTGCGTTTTTGGGTGCGTGACAACGGTAATGGGTTGTCGCTGCAGGAGCAGGCGGGGCTGTTTACCCAGTTTACCCAGCGCAACAGAGGCCGTTCGGAGGGATATGGCTTGGGGTTGTCTATCGTGAGCCGGATTATGGACAAGCTGGGTGGGGAGTGCGGGGTGGAAAGTACGGCCGTTTCTGGGGAAGGTTGCCTTTTCTACTTTTCCCTGCCGGCTCAGTAAGGCCATCATGGGCAAAACGGTGCAGCGTTTCTGGCTTTGGCTAAAAGCATCCCAAACCAATCGGGATTTGATGGTCGTGTGGCTGTTGACCATTGCCACCTACCTGGCGGCTTACACCTTTGACCTGTACGAACGTTTTGTCGTTTTTATTAGCTCGCTAGAGAATTTTGGCGGGTATCAGGCAGTTTTGCCAACCTTTGTCTTTACGCTGTGTATAGCGTGGTTTGCCTACCGGCGTTGGCTGGATTCAATGCGGGAGACGCGGAAGCTGCGCCAGACGGAGGATTTGCTACGTTATCGGGTGAAGGAGCTGGAGACACTGCGGGAGGCGAGCTTGCGCTTGACATCCAGTTTGTCGCTGCAAGAGGTGTTGGTTTCTATTTTGGAGCTGGCGCGGCAGTTGGTGAGTGCGGATGATGCCCATTTGTTTGCTTATGATGGGGAGGCGTTGCAGTTTCAGATTGCTTACTGGAACGGCCGTTACCAAAACAAACCCGTCGCCACCCCCCGCTTACACGGCTTCACCTACACCGTTGCCCGCCAAAAAGCCCAACTCGTCATCCCCAACGTCAACCTCCACCCCATTTACCAGGATTGGCAGTGGGGCGGAGCCATTGTTGGGCTACCGCTGTGCATTGGCGAAGAGGTGCGCGGGGTGATGAGCATCTCCTACAAAGAGCCGCACGAATTTAACGAGGGCGAGCTACGCATCTTGAGATTATTGGCGGATCAGGCCGCCATCGCCCTGCACAACGCTAGTCTGCACGCCCAGGTGCAGCAGCAAGCCGCCGAATTGGAGCAACGGGTGCAGGAGCGAACGGCCGAATTAACCGAAGCCAACGAGGAGCTTTCCCAATATGCCTACGCGGTTGCCCACGATTTGCAAACCCCGCTGCGCGGTGTGCGTAACTATGCCGATTTTTTGCACGAAGATTTGGCCGCATCGCTGGCTGAAGAGCAAGAGCGGTATTTGCATGGCTTAACACGGGCAGTGACGCAGGCCGAAGCACTGGTAGAAGGGTTGCTGCTGCTATCGCAAATTGGCGGGCGCGACGTGCCTCGGCAACAGGTGGAAATGGGCACCCTTTTGAGCGATCTGGTGACGGGGCTGGGGCTATCTGATGAAGTGCAGGTGACGATGGGCGAAGTGTGGCCGGTGCTGTGGAGCGAGCCAACCTTGCTGCGGCAAATTTTTCAGAATTTAATTGTCAACGGCATCAAATTTAATGAGTCGGCGGTCAAAAAAATTGAGCTGGGGTGGCGTTGTGACCGACCAGACGAGATATGCTTTTGGGTTTGTGATAACGGCATTGGCATTGACTCGCAGTATCAGGAGCAGATTTTTGGCGTGTTTGAACGGCTTCATGCGCCACAAGTGTACAGTGGCACGGGGATTGGGTTGGCGTTGGTGCGAAAGGCGGTGCGGCGGTTAAACGGCCGTATTTGGCTACAATCCACCGTCGGCCAGGGCAGCACCTTTTTTGTCGCCCTCCCCGCTAACCCGTAAGCCTTTTGTAATCATTTGCCAAGCAGCCTGTAACAAGCGGCGGGTAGGATATAAGTGGAGGTATTTGCCCATGAAATGGATGATTTTTGCTGGGCTGTTTGCTCTACTTCTTGCCGCTTGCACCAGTCAACGCGGCAGCGTGGAGCCAGCAGCCGAATTGCCAACCCCCGTGCCAGCCAAACCTGCCCTACACCTGCCCGATTTAGGTGCCGCGCCCGAAATTGAGAATGAGGTGTGGGTCAATGCAGACGCGCCCGTAACGCTGGCCTCGCAGCGGGGCAAGGTGGTGTTGCTAGAGTTTTGGACATTTGGCTGAATTAACTGCAAACGGACAATTCCCTGGGTCAGGGAATGGCAAGAAACGTATGCTGGGGATGATTTTGCGGTAATTAGCGTGCATTATCCCGAATTTGGCTATGAGCGCGACGTGGAAAATGTGCGCCAGGCGACGCAAGAGCTACAGGTGACATATCCGGTGGCGATTGACAATGACGGCTTGACGTGGCGAGCGTATCGGCAGCGATATTGGCCGACGACATACCTGATTGACAAGCAGGGGCGGATTCGCTATGTCCACATCGGCGAATTTACACGCGGGTCTGATGCGGAGGCGGT
>JAGQGA010000394.1 GCA_020432595.1 Anaerolineales bacterium
CAAGCAGCCAAGATCACGGCTCCGACCAAAATAAACAGCAATAATGCGCTCTTTTTCATTATCTCCTCCAGAAGAAATTAAGAACAAATGTTTAGGAAATTGTGCAGGCTACCTGAGTGCGTTTTGTGATAGGCACTTCCTCCTCTGTTGAATATAAAGTTTTAAAGTTTACGTTTACAAAATGCACAGCAAAATTTTGCAAACGTTGAAAATTTAACGTGTTGGGAATATACCACAACGCATTTTGTGTTGTCAACTGAATGCTATAGACTTGATTACACCATTTTGACTCTGTTTTGACACGCAAAAGACGCATAAAAAAAGCCTTGTGCAAGCAATTGCACAAGGCTTTTCTGTCGTAATGATATATTAATGTTTAGCCACTGGATTCAGTCCAGTCAGCAATATTCCACAGTTCAGCATCCCAGGGGTTTACACGACCACCGAGAATGCGGTTGGAGAAGCCACTGACGGAACCACGATAAGTCAATGGAATAAGGACGACATCTTGCACTAAAATGTCGTTGAGTTGCTTGACAATTTCCTGACGGGTTGCCGTATCGCCTTCCGCATTGAGCTGATCCAATAAGGCGTCATATTCAGGGTTGCAATAACGTGTAACACCACCGGCAAACCAGTTGTTTTCAGCTCCATTGACGTTGGCGCAGGTGTAGTTGGCGAATAGTGAGGCAAAGTCCTGGCCTGTAGCACCATTGGTGTACATTTCTACATCAGTATAAAACTTGGTAAAAGTGTCTGGGCTTGCTACATCACCACCAAAATAAACAGCCGCATCAATATTACGGAGTTCAGTTTCGACACCGATCTCAGCCCACCATTGTTTGATGAAGGCTTGATATCCTTGGCGAACGGCGTTGGTTGAAGTTTGGTACACAAATTTCAACGGCAAGCCATCTTTTTCACGGATACCATCACCGTCGGTGTCAACAATGCCAGCTTCATCGAGTAAAGCGTTGGCACCTTCGATATCTTGGGGGCAAGGATCGTTGGCTGTGGAAACGTAGGCAGGTGGGCCAGGCAAGAAGTTGCAGGTGGGTTTAGCCAGCGTACCGTAACCAAAGGTGGTCAACACATTGCGGTCAATGGCCATGGACAATGCTTTGCGCACGTTAATATCGGAGAGAATGGGGTGCGGGTTATTGCCATCCAAATATTCGGAGCGATCATCCCCCAATGCTGGGTCAGGATTGGTGAAGTTGATCATGATGCGCTCTAGGTTGGTAGATAGGGCAGACTGGATTGTACCTTGCCCACTCAGTTCCATTTGTGCCAAAATTTCAGGAGCTACCTGGAGGTTCCAGGAGTAATCGGCTTCACCCGTTTCTAAGACGGCACGAGCGGCTGCTTCGGCATCACCACCACCCTTGATGAAAACGCTAGCGAAGTAGGGTTTGTTGGGGTCGCGGTAGTTAGGGTTGGCATCATATAGCACCGAGTCGTTGGGCAGGAATTCATTTACGACATAAGGGCCGGTGCCGATTGGCTGAAAGGATTGTTCCGTACAACCAATGGCCGCAGCACCCACACAGTCTGCCCACTGAGCCGCCTGAATAATGGGAGAGTTAAAGCCGACAAATGGCTTATAGGGAAAGGGAGTTGGAGCTGAGAAGTTAACCTGAATGGTCAAATCATCGATAGCGTCGATGCTAGCGATTTCGCTAAAGAGATCTGCACTGGCGCAACCCGTGTCTGGATCATTGCAAAATTCATATGTAAAGATAACATCGGCACTGGTGACGGGGGTGCCATCTGACCAGAGCAATCCCTCTCTGAGTTTCCAGGTAATGGACATGAGATCGGCAGCAAAGCCACCATTTTCGAGGGTGGGAACTTCTTCAGCCAAGAGGGGGAACATTTCACCCTGCGGGTTGTAACGAGCTAATGGCTCGATAACGATGGCTGAGGTTTCTAGCTCTTTGCCGCCACCAGAGAGGTAGGGCATGAGGTTTGAGGGGGCTTGCCAGAAGAACAAGGTAAGTTGGTCACCTTGCCCACGCAGTGTTTCTACAACGGTTTCGGTAACGGTTTCAGTGACGGTTTCGGTTTCGGTGACAACGCGGGTGACTTCGACTTGCTCCGTCTCGGTGACGGTTTCAGTGACAACACGGGTGACTTCAACAGTTTGGGGCTGACAAGCAGCCAAGATTATGGCTCCCACTAAGGCGAACAGCAGTAATGCGCTCTTTTTCATTATCTCCTCCAAAGAAATTTAAGAACTATCATTAAGATATTGGGTCAGCTACTTTTTTGCCTTGAGTAATAGACAGCACCTCCTCTGTTGAATATATGTTTTTAAAACTTGGACTTACAAAAACAAGAGACAGAGCTTTTGTATGTCCCCAGGAAGAATAGGAAAAAATATACCACAGGGTATTTTATATTGTCAACTTAACGAAATGGTTTGGCGCACCCTGTTTTGCCCCTATTTTGCCACAATTGGCGTTTATGACAGCAAGCCTAGCTCGTGGGCCTTGAGGGCTGCCTGGGTGCGGTCGCGGACACCGAGCTTGCCGAGGATGTTGGTGAGGTGGTTTTTAACGGTGCCTTCGGCGATGTAGAGTTGGGCGGCGATTTCTTTGTTGCTGGCTCCGGTGGCGACGAGGTGGAGGATTTCCAGCTCGCGGTCGGAGAGGGGTTCGGTGAGTTCGGTCGGCTTGGGGGAGTGGGTGGTTTGGGCTTCCGTGAGGCGGCTGAGTTCGGCAACGACTTTGGTGGCGATGGAGGGCTGGAGGAAGGATTCGCCGCGTGCGGCGGCGCGAATGGCTTCGACGAGTTTTTGGGAGGAGACATCTTTGAGAAGGTAGCCAATGGCTCCGGCGCGGAGACCATCGAAGATGGTGTCATCGTCGTCAAAGGTGGTGAGGACGATGATTTGGCTGGCAGGGTAGGTTTGTTTGATGCGACGAGTGGCGGCCACGCCATCGAGGATAGGCATACGAAGATCCATGAGGATAACATCGGGGTGGTGATGGAAAACGGCCGTTATTGCCTCCTCCCCATTCCCCGCCTCTGCCACCACCTCCAAATCATCCCAAACGGAGAGGAGCGTTCGCAAACCCTCGCGGAAGAGGGCTTGATCGTCTACCAGTAAGATGCGTATCGTCATGTTTTGGGAGCAGTAATCAGTAACCAGTAATCGGTAATCAGTGGTTCAGACCGATTACCGATTACTGATGACCGATTACTGGACTAGCCAGGCAGCGTGATTACCAACTTAAACCCATTGCCCGGTGTGGTTTCTGTTTCCAGCCGGCCGCCAAGCAGGTGGACACGTTCGCGCAGGCCAAGCAGACCGAATCCGTTGGTGGGGGAAACGGCCGTTCCTACCCCATTGTCCTTAATTTGTAGCTGCACTTGGTCGGCAGCGCGATAATCCAGCGTAAGGTCAACCCGCGAGGCGCGAGCATGTTTGCGAATGTTGGTCAGCCCTTCCTGCACGACGCGGTAAAGCGTCAGGTCGAGCTTGGCATCCAGCGGGCGCGGCTGCCCGGCGATGTCAAACTGGGTGACAATGCCGCTGCTTCCGGTTTCGGTTAGCAGGTCGGCCAAGGCAACGGACAGTGACTTTTGGCCGAGGGGAGAGTCGCGCAGGGCGGAAACGGATTGACGAACGGCCGTTAATCCCTCCTCCGTCAACTTTTGCGCCTTTTGCAGCACATCCTGCGCCTTCTCCGGCTGCTGATCCATCACCGCCTGCGCCGCTTTGATCTGCATGTTGACCACCGTCAGATAATGCCCCAGCGTATCGTGGATTTCCCGTGCAATCCGATTGCGTTCCTTGGTCGTTGCCAGCTCCTCAGCCTGCGCCGCATACGCCGCCAACTGGTGATTGGCCGCTTCCAGATCGGTGGCTAACTGTTCCGCTTTGTGCCTTTGTTCGTCGGCCGAAAGAACAAGCTGCACAAAGATGATGACAAAGATTAACGCTGGCAGGAAATAAAGCGGCAGCAGCAGCGAATCTACCCAACTTCCTCCGTTGAGTATGTGTGACAGCGGAATGATGCACAAAATCGCCGCACAGTAGACCCATCGCCGCCAGCCGGTTAAATGTTCCATTGCCATGCCCACCAAGGGCATGGTAATGATCCAGATGGTGAAGTTTTGGCTGAGCAAATATTGGATGGTAAACCCCAGCAGCCAGAGAAAGATTAACAGCAACGGCTTGCCCAGGCGGTTGAAAAAGCTGGGAGCAGCCAGCAGGGTCGCAAGATAGACAAGTGCCAGCCCAAGTGCCAGCCATCGTTTGGACACCGACGGGGCATTGCTGTCTTGAAGCCAGCCAATGTAGGCGACAAAAAGCGGCAGCACAACGATGCTAACGGTGGCAATGAGTGTCCGGTTTTCGATAGGGAGCTTAGGCCAGCTTAATCTGCTCATACGCTTGCATTACAGTTCTGTCGCTGATGTGGGGTGAATGTTGAATGTAGCTTCATTTTTGGGTTTCAGCGCGTTTGGGCAATTGTAACAGATTTGTAAGAATGTCATAAGCTGGCAGTAAGAACGGCCGTTTATCCTGCCCAGAGATAGGACGCGGACGAACACAGACGAACGCGGACAAAGACATTCAACCAAGGAGGTGAGGCCAACCTATTTTTGCTGTTTGTTGAGACGTGACCACCCTTTATCCAAAACCATTTGTTATTGAAGGAAAGAACCGATGAATCAAAAAAATGTAAAGAAATTTGTGAGTATAACGGCCGTTTTGCTCAGTATGGCTCTTTTAATTAGCACTGCCGCGTTTGTTGCTGCCACCCCGCCCACTGCCCACTATCGCGTGACCATCAAAAACATGAGCAGCGGGCAGCCCATTTCGCCCCCCGTCGCCGTCACCCACAGCCGCGACCTGCACCTGTTCCAGCGGGGCAAGCTGGCTTCTGATGCCATTGAGGCCATTGCTGAGGATGGCAACCAGGCACCCGCCGTGGCGCTGTTGACCGGAATGGCTGGCGTAACCGATGTGGTGGATGTGGGGATGCCGCTGACTCCGGCAGGAACGGCCGTTGGCAGCTTTAGCGACACCATAACTTTTGACATCACCGCCGCCCCCGGCGACCGTTTTTCACTGGCCGGAATGCTCATCTGCACCAACGATGGCATTGTAGGGCTGGATAGCGTTAAGCTACCCGCCCACAACCGTAAACAATATCGTGCCCATGCTTATGACGCAGGCACTGAAGCCAACACCGAACTGAGTGGCGACATTGTTGACCCGTGTAGTGCCCTTGGCCCCGTCGCTTTGGCCGGCGACCCCAATGGTAATGAAGACGCTGCGGTCAACACTGACCCTGCCGAGGCAATCAGATACCATCGGGGTATTGCCGGAACAGGAGATTTAACAGATGCCCACGACTGGCGTGGCAAAATTGCCAGAGAGACGATTACACGTATCAACAACTAGGTGCGAGTTGGGCACAGAAGCGTAAGTTTGTTTTTTGACTGGATGTTGTGATCTGGTTGAAGAGCCACAGC
>JAGQGA010000395.1 GCA_020432595.1 Anaerolineales bacterium
GCTACAAACCCGATTGGCGCATGTTCACCGACATTTTCTCGATTGGCGTACCGTCGGGGATTCAAGGGCTGTTTCGCAACGGGTCGCGGCTGCTGGTGGTCAGCATTGTGGCCGCCACCGAAGTGGGCACCTATGGCGTGGCGGCTCTGTCCATTGGCTTGCAGGTGGAATCGCTGGCGTTTATGCCGGTGCTGGGGCTGAATGTGGCCGCCACCAGCCTCGTGGGGCAGGCATTGGGCAGTTGGCAAACGGAAACGGCGCGGCAGCGGGGTAATTCGGCTCTGCTGTTGGGCATTGGGCTAATGGTGGTGCTGGTAGCACCGATTATCATTTTCGCCCCGGCCATTTTGCGGCTGTTTGACCCCAGTGCCCATCCGATTGTGCAGTCGGCCGGCACGGCCTATATGCGTATCAACACGGTGGCACTGCCGATTGGGGCGGTAGCTATGGTTGCCAACGGGGCACTGCGTGGCGCGGGTGATTCCACGCCAGGGATGATGAGTACGCTGATCGGGCGGGCGATTGGCGGGGTGGCGTTGGCTTACCTACTGGCCGTTATAATTGGGTATGGGTCGCTGGGGGTGTGGTGGGCACTGGCGCTGAGCCAGGTGTTCGAGGCGGTGTATATGATATACCGCTGGCGGGGTGAGGCGTGGCTGAGGGTGGCGTTGCGGAAAACGGCCGTTTATCGCCAACACCTCCACCACCTGCCCGAACAAATCCAGCAGCAATTCCTGCGCGAAATCCGCACCCCGCTTATGGCAGCCCCCACTGCCCTGGAACTGGTGCAAGAGGATGGCGTAGTTTACCAACTGCCAGACGGGGACAAAACCGTACATTTTACTGACAACAACTACATTTTAGTGTAGAGACGCAAAATCTTGCGTCTCTACGGTAAATATATCAAAGGAACAAACAACATGGGCAACATTGCCGTACAGTGGACTGGCGACGACAGCCAGATGTTTATTGGGCGCGACAGCTTCGGCCACGTCGTCATGGCCGGGTCATGGCCGAAAGATGGCGACAGCGAATGGACAGAATGGAAAGCACTCAAACCGTCGGACATGCTGGTGCTGAGTCTGGCCTCCTGCTCTGGCTACGACGTGGTCATGATTTTAAAGCGGCAGCGGCAGGACGTGACCGGCGTGCATATTAGTGCCGACACTACCCAAGCCTCCGAACCGCCGTACCAGTTCACTCACATCCACCTACACTACACCATCAAGGGCAACGATTTGAACCCCAAGAAAGTCGAACGCGCTATTGACCTATCGGAAAACAAATATTGCTCCGTCGCAGCCACCATCAAAGGGGTGACGGAGATTACACACAGTTTTGTAATTGAATAGGACGCGGACAAACGCGGACAAACACGGACAAAAATCCGCGTTTGTCTGTGTTCGTCCGCGTCCCATCTGCCTATGAAACCCAATGTCCTCTATCTCCATTCCCACGACACGGGGCGGTATATTCAGCCCTACGGCCACGGCGTGGCAACCCCAAATTTGCAGCGGCTGGCGGAGCAAGGGGTTTTGTTTCGCAACCATTTTTGCCACAGCCCAACGTGCAGCCCCAGCCGCGCCAGTATGCTCACCGGGCTTTATGCTCATGAAAACGGGCTGTATGGGTTGGCGCATCGCGGCTTTCGGCTGCACGATCCGACGCAGCATTTGGTGCATTTTGTGCGGCAAGCTGGTTACACTACAATTTTGGCGGGGATGCAGCACGAGGCGCGGGATGAACCGGGGAATCCGGCCTGGCAGCAGCTTGGCTATGAGCAGTATTTGGGACCACCGGCAACGGCACACGAAACGGCCGTTTCCTTTCTCCAATCCAACCCCGCTCAACCCTTCTTTCTCACCGTCGGCTTTGAAGAAACACATCGGCCGTTCCCCGAACTAGACGACAGCGACCCCAACCCCGACTACGCCCAGCCCCCAACTCCCCTGCCCAACACCCCCGAAACCCGACGCGACATGGCCGCGTTTAACAAGATGGTGCAAACGCTGGATGGCAAAATGGGGCAAGTACTGGATGCGCTTGATGCGAGTGGGCTGGCCGATAACACTCTCGTCATTTGCACCACTGACCACGGGCTAGCCTTTCCGCGCATGAAATGCACCCTCTATGATTCCGGGCTAGGGGTTATTCTGCTGCTGCGCGGCCCTGGCGGCTGCACCGGGGGCAAGGTTGTGGATTCGATGACAAGCCACCTCGACATTTTCCCGACCGTCTGTGAGCTATTGGGATTGGAACCACCTGAAGGGCTACGAGGTCAATCTTTGTTGGGGTTAGTGGATGGTGTTGCTAAATCGCTACACGAAAAATTATTTTTTGAGGTTAGTTACCATGCGGCTTATGAACCCCAGCGAGCCATCCGCACGGCGCGGTGGAAATATATTCGTCGCTTTGACAACCAACCGTACCCCATTTTGCCGAACTGCGACAACAGCCCCAGCAAATGGGTGTGGCTGCAAAACGGCTGGCGTGAACAGCCGCCACCGGATGAGGCACTATTTGACCTGCTGTTTGACCCCAACGAAACCAACAACCTGATCAACGCGCCAAGCCACAAGGCTATTGCGGCCGACCTGCGGCAGCAACTGGTGGATTGGATGGCGGAAACGGATGACCCGCTGCGGCTGGGGCGAATGCCTGCGCCAGAAACGGCCGTTATCAACCCACCCGACATCATTTCGCCCAACGAAGTCGAGCTTTTCCCCGCCAACGAGCCAATTTTGGCTGCCGACCGTCTACCGCTGGTGAATGGGCATTTGGATAAACGGCCGTTTTTCCTCGAAGGGGGCAAGGTAGGCGTGCTGCTGCTGCACGGGCTAACCGCCACCCCCGCCGAAGTACGGCTGCTGGCACAACGGCTCCATGCCAACGGTTACACCATTGCCGCCCCCCTGCTGCCCGGCCATGGCATCCAGCCCGAAGATTTAAACGAGGTTCGCTGGCGTGATTGGGTGTGGGAAGCGGAAATGGCGTATCAGCATTTGGCGACGGTGTGTGACCAAGTGTTTGTGGGAGGTGAATCCACCGGCGGGGCGATTGCGCTCCATTTGGCCGCCGACCACCCCGAAATCGCTGGAGTGTTGGCCTACGCCCCAGCCATCAAGCTGGCGCTGACGGTGGCCGATATTGCGAAATTATACGCTGCCGCGCCGCTGATTGATGCCATTCCCAAGGAAAATGTTCACGACAACCCGTATTGGCAGGGGTATCGGGTGAATCCACTGTGGGCGGTGGTGGAGTTGATGCGGCTAGGGCGGGAGGTGCGGCATCGGCTGGGTGAGATTCGCCAGCCGGTGCTGGTGATGCAGGGGCGGCACGACGAAACAATTGCCCCAGACTGCGGCGAGATGATCATGGCGGGGGTGGCTTCATCGCAAAAGGAGCTACGCTGGCTGGAGCGGTCGGGGCATGTGGTTTTGCTGGAGAGGGAGTTGGGGAAAATAACGGCCGTTACGGAGCGGTTTATGGCGGGGGTGTTGGGGGTTGAGGCAGCGAATGGGAACGAATAAACGAATGAAAAGCGGGCAGCCCATTCGTTTATTCGTTCCAACATTCGTTGTCCCCTTCACCCAAACCAAAGATTAACACTCGCTAGAAAACGGCCGTTAACCGATGCCAGCCAAAAAACATCCATTTAGAATACGGTTGCGTATGATATAAAAAACGAAGGACACAAACGGCCGTTTGTGTCCATTGCAAAAGCCTTTGTTAAAGCGACTGTTTTCTAAAAACCACCCTGATTGGCTGTTCTGGGGCTGTCTACTGCTGCTCAACTTTCTGCTCTTTCTGCCCATCTATCTGTTCCAGGCCGAACGCGCCAGCTTTTGGCCGGTGGGCAATGGCACAGCAGTCTCAGTAGCCGATTGGCTGCAAACGTTGTTTGTGCAGCGCAGCAACCCCGACATTTTCCGGCTGCATTTGGAATGGCTGGGTCTGGTGACGCTGTGGGTGTTACTCCGACCACTGCGGCGGCGAAGAGTGCTGCTGCTTATTTTTTTGGTGCTGGTCGGCCAACTTCTCTACGCCACCTACGAGGGGTTTATCCGCTCGTTTTACCTGCTCGACCCCACCTTCTACAACGACTACTTTTTGTTTTGGGACATGACCGGCAATGTGCTGCGCGGGCTGCACCTGCCGCTATGGGTCTATGCCGCCGGGGCGGTGGCATTGGGCGGGCTGCTGCTGGCGCTGTGGCGGCTGCTGCGCTTTTTGCTGTTGGGGCTGCCAACGGAGAGGTTAAGCGTGTGGACACGGGCGGGGTTGTGTGTGCTGCTGCTGGGGGCACTGGGGGAAACGGCCGTTTTTCCCACCGATATAGGCCAGCCAGAAACGGCCGTTTCCAGCCTTGTCATGAAGCTGCTCGAAAATAGCGGCCGTTCGCGCCTGGCCTATGCCCGCGTCAACCAGTTCAACAGCGACAACCTGGCTCCGCATTACCAATTCACCCACAACAACCTCACCCAAAAGCCGGATATTTACCTACTTTTTGTCGAATCCTACGGCAGCGTGCTGTACCAGCGCGATGACTTGCTCCCCGCCACGCTGCGGCTGCACAATGAATTGATGGACAAACTGCGCGACAGCGGCTGGAACGTCGCCTCCACCCGCAGCGAGGCTCCCACCTGGGGTGGTGCGTCGTGGGTCTCGTACACCAGCGCCCTCACCGGGCTGCGGCTGGAATCCCACGCCCAGTTTTTAGCGCTGCTGGATAAATACCAGGAACGGCCATTTCCCCACCTCATTAACTACCTCCATGACCAGGGATACCGCACCTACCGCCTCTCCTCCATCGGCACCGAGCTAGACGAAACCACCCTAGCCGCCTACCAGCAGTTCTACCGCTTTGACCAATGGCTGCAATTTAGCGACCTTGATTACAATGGCCCACTCTACGGCTGGGGACCATCCCCACCCGACCAATACGCCCTCAACGCCGCCGAAACGCAGATGGAAGCAGCGGGAGACGAACCGCACCTGCTCTTTTTTCTGACGCAAAACTCCCACTATCCGTGGAATCCCCTGCCCACGCTGGCCGATGATTGGCGCACGCTGCCCGATTTACCCCAACCACCCGTCCCACCCGCTGAACGCCCCTCCTACGACGTTTTGCGCCAGCATTACATGACGGCAGTAGACTATGACCTTAAGACTCTAGTGGATTTCATCGTAGAACAGGGAGACGACAACGATTTGTTTATCCTGATTGGCGACCACCAGCCCGCCCGCGTTGCCCGCTACAGCGACGGCTGGGACACGCCCGTCCACATTATCAGCCGCAACGCCGACTTGGTAGATGCGTTCCGCCCCTACGCCGATTTCAGCCACAGCCTGTCCACGCGGGATATAACAGCCACGCTGCACCATGAGGGGCTTTATTCACTGCTGATGCGGGTGCTGCTGACCCAATATGGCAGCGACCCAACCAACGTCCCGGACTATGCGCCGGGAGGATTTGTTGATTAATCA
>JAGQGA010000396.1 GCA_020432595.1 Anaerolineales bacterium
GATTTGGGCAATGTGCAGATGGCGGGGACGGCGCTGCTGCTGCTGACGGAACGAGACGGGCGGCGCAGCGTCATTGTGTTAGCGGCCAGCGGGCAGGGGTTGGAAAACGTGCTTTACCGACTGATTGACCTCATTCCGCTCAACGCCGATTACGCCTTGTCCGATTGCCTGCTGCAAGGGAATTTGGCGCTGTGCCCTACCCAAATTGCCGCCGAGCCAGTGGAGGCGGTGCTGGACACTAGCACCGATACCTCACCGCCGCCAGACAGCGGTGGCGAGTTGCCTTTGCCCAGCGGGGAAACGACAGATCAGGGCGAGATTGGGCTGGGGGAGACAAAAACGGCCGTTTTGCAAACCGGCGAACAACATAGCTGGGTCTACAACCAAGGCCCCGGCTTTATTGACATTGTCGTCGAATCCGCTGATTTTGATGCCGTTTTGGAAATTCTGGATCCTAGCGGCCAAACTTTGGACTACAGCGACCGAGGCTTTGCAGGCGATGGCGAGCAGTTGACAGGGGTAGAAATACCCGATGCTGACGACTATACCATTTTGATCAGTGCCTATGGCGACGGCAGCGGCAGCTATACCTTGACCGTAAGCGAAGGCGAACCCCAAACTGGTGCCCAAATTGACACCATTTTGGTATATGGCGACGACAACGGTGAGCCGCTGGCTGGCGGCAGCACCAGCGTTGACCAGTTAGCCGTGCTATTGGGCACTTCCTACCAAGTGACCACTTGGTTAGCTTCTCAGGACGGTTCACTGACTGCCGAAGCCTTGGCCGGACAAGATTTGCTCATTTGGGATTCGGGCGATTATCGTCAAACCGATGGGCTTGCCGACCCCAGCGTCGAGGCGATTTTTCAATATCTGGACGGGGGCGGCCACCTGGTGGTGATGGGAGCCTCGCCTCCGCTGTTTGGAACAAGTGACCTGGCTCCGCTGGCAGATGTTGAACTGGTGGGGGATGATCCGTTGTTGACCAATGGCTTTACCCCCGGTGAGGTTATTGCGCTGACCCAAACCATTGATGCCATTGCCTCTGACATGCTTGAACCGAGTGCGAACGAGCATCTCTTTTTGCAGCGTGGGCCGAGCAGCGGCCAGCCGGGTGGCACAGTGGCATTGGCGGCGGTAGATGAATTGAATGGCACACATAGCGTCTTTTTGCTGCTACCCTTTTTTGCCCTGCCGGAAACAGTCCAGCCACTGCTGCTGGAGAATGTAATGGGCTGGCTGAAGGGTGGTTTTTAACGCATGGCAACGATTTTGCTGGTTGATGATGATGTGATGCTGACCAGAGTGCTTTTTACCATCTTGCGGGGGGCGGGTCATACACCGCTGGTTGCCAATACGGCTGAGGATGGATTGAGCATGGCAATGGGTGAGAAGCCAGATTTGCTGCTGCTGGATGTGATGGTGCCGAACATGGGGGGATGGGCGGTTTGTGAGCAGGTGCGCCGCTTTTCGCAGGTACCCATTATTTTTTTGACGGCGTTGGGCAATGCCGAAAATGTGGTTAAAGGGTTGGAGTTAGGTGGGGATGACTATATTGTCAAGCCGTTTGATGAGATGGTGCTGTTGGCGCGGGTGAAGGCACATTTGCGGCGCACAGAAACGGCCGTTTCCCGTTCCGATGTTTTTGTGTTTAGCGGGGGTGATCTGTTGGTGGACTTGCCCGGACACTTGGTTGAGGCCTACGGTGCGACGGTTGATTTGACCCCGCGTGAGTTTGAACTGCTGGCATACCTGGCACAAAACGCTGGTCGGGTGGTGACAGCCCAGGACTTGGTGCGCGAAGCATGGGGAATGGAAGACGAAGCGGCTGTTGACAACCTCAAACCTTACATCCACTATCTGCGCCGCAAGCTGGAAAAAGATTCCACCTCGCCGCGCTGGGTAACAACCGTGCGCGGCATTGGCTACCGTTTAGATACCGATTAACTGTTTATGAGCCAACCCGACATCATTTTTATTGTACTGGATACCCACCGTGCTGACCGGCTGGGGTGTTATGGGAATAAACGGCCGTTATCCCCCAACATAGACCAATTCGCCGCCAACGCCACCCTCTTTGAACACGCTGTTGCCCCCGCCCAATGGACCATCCCCAGCCACGCCGCCATGTTCAGCGGCCAATACCCTACCGTCCACCAAGTCACCCAATCCTCTCATGCCCTCAGCCCCGACCTGCCCCACGTAGCCGAAGTGCTGCAAACGGCCGGTTATCAAACCGTTGGCTTTTGCAACAACCCCCTCGTGGGTATTCTGGACAATGGCTTCAAGCGCGGCTTTGAAACCTTTTACAACTACGGCGGAGCCATTCCCAACCTGCCGTCTAACCCTTCCCGCTTGCCTCGGCTACTGCAACCGCTGGCCGATGCCTACACCCGCTTTCTCCAGCGCATCTCCTATCCCATCCAAAACTTTTTTGGGCAGTCGGACTTAGCCTTTCGTCTCTCGCTCAACGCCTGGTTTACCCCGCTGTGGTCAAAAATGGCAAACTTCAAGGGACAGAATGAGCGTTCGGTGCAGGACGTGGTGCGTTTTTTGCAGGCGCGGGAACGGGAATCCGACGGACGGCCGCTTTTTCTCTTTCTTAATCTAATGGAAACCCATCTGCCGTTTTGGCCGCCGGGGCCGTTTATTGATCAGGTGGCTCCCTATTTTCGCCACAGCAAAGAGGCGCGGGCGGTGTTGCAGCGGTGGAACCGCGAGGCATACCGTTGGGCGGCACCGCTGGCTGAGCCGCTGGGGGAACTGGAAGCACAGGTGCTAAGCGATCTTTATGATGCCGAAGTGGCGTACCAGGACAACTATTTGGGGGCACTGTTTGACTGCTTAAACGGCCGTTCCAATCACCCCAACACCCTCACCATCATCGTGGCCGATCATGGCGACGGGTTAGGCGAACACAGCTATTTCGGCCACAGCTTTGTTGCCTTTGAAGAGCTTGTCCACGTGCCGTTGCTGCTGCAATGGCCGCGCCAACTGCCGCAGTCACAGCGCATTGCCACACCCGTCAGCACCCGCCGCATTTTCCACACCATTTTAGACAGCATCGGTCGGCTGCCCCACGCTGCCCAGCGCCGACTCCATATTGCCCACGGTGTAATCCGCCTGGTTTAGCTCGTCTACGATGTCGGCAAAGGGATAGGCCAGGTTGCCCAGGGTGAGATGGTAGCCAAGCGAGCGGTCGAGCATGATGTCACCAACGGCCGTTAACCAAACCAGCGGCTCTGGCTGCCACTCAGCCCGTAAAAGGTCGGCCAACCGCGCCGTTTCGTCGGCCAACTCCGGCGGTGCCAGCAGCGACCAACTTGCTTGCAGCGGATAGTCGGGGTCGGGGGGAAAACGGCCGTTTACCCGCAGCGCCCGCAGTTCCGGCACCATTTCCCGCCACAGTCGCACGGTAATATCCACGTGGCCGTTGGCGATTATCTCCTGCGCCGCCGCCAAATCCACCTCTTCCAGAGGCGCGGTAAACGGCACCGCCAGCGCCAGCGGTTCCTGCCACAGCAAAATGCCGCTGTCGTTATTCACCAGCCGCACATCGGCACCATCGTTTGCGGATGTGATTTGCCAGCCACGCTGGGTGGGGTGCTGGGAAACGGCCGTTTGCACCAATTCCACCCACTCCTCCGGCACCGCCAGCGTAATGGGCGGCAGGTTGGTGGCGGTGGGAATCGGAGTGATGGTGGGAATGACCGTGGGCGGCAGCGTTGATGTGGCCGTGGGCTGGGTCGTCGCGGTGGCCGTTGGCAAGGGCATAGGCGTTGGTACAGTTTGGCTGGTGGGCACGATGGTGGGAATAACGGCCGTTTCCTCCCCTCTCGCCCCACACCCTACTAAAATCAGCAAACAGTAAGCAGTAAACAATAAACAGTAAACAATGTCCGTGTTCGTCCGCGTTTGTCCGCGTCCCATCTTATTCCTCCGGCACGCAAGGCTGGGGCAAATTGGCAAGCTGGTAAGCCGTCAACGTCTGGCCGCTTTCATGCAGCGCGGTGGCAAGTTCCACCCCCACATAGCGAAAATGCCACGGTTCATAGAAAAAACCGGTAATGTCGCTGCCATCGCGGGGATAGCTGAGGGTGAAGCCAAAGCGGTGGGCGTTTTCGCCCAGCCACACCCCCTCGCTGGTCTGGTAAAAATAGGTGTGGAACTCGATGTCGGGCACGCCAACAATGTCGGGCAGTTCGGGAGAGCCAAAATCAACGGCCGTTCCCAACTGATGCTCGCTGTGGCCGGGTCGGGCGCTCAGAATTGCTGCCCGCTCCGGCTCCTTTTCCTGCCATTTACGGTAGGCAATCTCCTGCTGGGCATAGCTGCGGTAGCCAGAAATAAGCTGCGGCTGCAGCCCCGCCGCCTGCATCTCGGCAATCATCGCCGCCAGCGGCTCGGCCGCCACCTGGCGCAGTTGGTTGGGGTACCCCTTGGTAACAGCAAACGGCAGCAGGTCGTTAAGCGATACCAAATCCCCCGGCGCATAGTCACGGCTGAGGCTGTACTGCTGGGTAACGATGGTGAGTAAATCATCTTGCGGCACGCGCTGGGTGCAACTGGCAATAGGGGTGGCGGTTATGGTGGCAGTGGGAACGGGGGTGGCGGTTTGCGTGGGGGTGGCGATATGAAACTGGGTGGGAACGGCCGTTATGGTGGGGGGAAGCGGAACGGCCGTTGATGTAGGCAAGACTATGTGAGGGGTGATAGGCGTAGGGAGTGGGGCAGTAGTGGCAACAAGGGTAGCTGTGGAGTCAGGGAGGGCGGCCACGGTGTTGGATGTTTGCGGCTGGCACCCACCCAGCAGCAGCAGTAGCAAAACAATGATAGCAGTTTTCATAGAGTGGTGTTTTGCTTCCGCTTTGCCATTTTTTCATATGCTTTCCATTCGATGTAGTCATCCCATTGGTCAAAATCCTCATCAGCAGCGGTCTCAATGTTTTGCGAGAATTCATCCCATGTTTGGGCATATTTCTGTTCATACAAACGAATCTTTTCATTGATAGCATGGGAACTAGCCAGATATTCTGCCATCAACCAAGAAGCTACATTTTGCTTTTGAATGGTAATCATCTTTTATCTCCCAAAGATTTGCCCCATTATACTTGAAAATGACAATGATTCTCATAGGGGATGACTGTAGCAAAAACGGCCGTTAATGCCAACGCAGTAACCGAGGCTTTTGCCCATTTGGGCCAAGTGTCGCTACAATTTAGCTATGACAACTTATTTGGAAAAACTACAGGCAATTCAACAGCAAAACAACTCTTGGCTGTGCATTGGGCTAGACCCCATACCGGAAAAGCTGCCGGTGGAAGCGGTATCGAGGTGGGATGAACCGCTGCTGCCGTTTAACAAGGCGATTATTGATGCCACGGCCGACCTGGTCTGCGCCTACAAACCCAATTTGGGCTTTTATTTACAGTGGGGCGCAGCCGGGGTCATTGCCCTGGAGCGCACCATCGCCTACATTCCC
>JAGQGA010000397.1 GCA_020432595.1 Anaerolineales bacterium
GGCCAGCTACATTGTGCGACCGCGCTCGCCGCTGTCGTGGTTGGATCCGGGGGCGTTTGGGACGCTGGGGCCGGGGGGCGGCTTTGCCCTGGCCGCCAAGCTGTGCCGGCCGCTGTCTGAGGTGTGGCTGCTGTATGGGGATGGGTCGGCGGGGTATTCGCTGGCCGAGTTTGACACCTTTACCCGCCACGGTGTGCCGGTGATCGCCATCATTGGCAACGATGCGTCTTGGTCGCAAATTGCGCGGGAGCAGGTGGTGATTTTGGGCAGTTCGCTGGGCACCGACCTGGCTCGAAGCAACTACCACATCGTGGCCGAGGGTTACGGTGGGGTAGGGCTGTGTGTAGATGACCCAGCGCAGGTAAAAGAGGTGTTGCAGCAGGCGAAGGAGATTGCCAGAAACGGCCGTTCGGTGCTAATCAACGCCATGATTGGCCGCACTGAGTTTCGTAAAGGATCCATTTCGATGTGACCAGATGTAGACGAACTTGTTCAGCCATATACTGTAAGCAACAAATGGCGTTGATGATGAATACAATATGCGATTTTTTCTTCCAGCCGCGCTGGCGTCCCATTTATTGCTTGATCAAACAAGGGGCATATAATCCGCCCAGGTGTTTGTGATATGAAGACAAAAAATTATTTGAGAACGCATATTCCGCTTTGGCTGGATAAAGTACAGCCATCGGAGTCAATGGTATTAGGTGGCGCAGCCTTACTGGTTGGGCTGACGGCCGGTATGGGTGTTTGGCTATTCAAGCAAATGATTGATCTGACGCAGTCGTTTATGTTTGAACGACTGGGCGGGTTTTTGGGCAACTGGGGTGGCTGGACTGTGCTGCTGCTGCCGGTATTAGGTGGCTTAGTAGTAGGTGTCATCCTGCACAACTTTGTGGGCGAGGAACGACACCACGGGGTAGCAGGGATTATGGAAGCGGTCGCCTTATACGGCGGCCGTTTACGTTATGGGCGCATACCGGCCAAGTCGGTGGCGGCGGCGTTAGCCATTGGCAGCGGGGCATCAGTGGGGCCAGAAGACCCATCGGTGCAAATTGGCGCTAACCTCGGTTCCATGTTTGGGCAGCTTTCGCGGCTGTCAGATGAACGGGTGCGGGCGTTGGTGGCGGCAGGAACCGCCGCTGGCGTGTCGGCAGCGTTTAATGCGCCCATCGCCGGGGTCTTTTTTGCCCTGGAGATTGTGCTGGGGGAAATTAGCGGCAGTGCGCTGGGGGTAGTGGTGCTGGCAGCCGTCATTTCGGCAGCTTTTACCCAAGCCGTTGCCGGAGCGCAGCCCGCTTTCCGCGTCCCGGCCTATGAGCTAAATTCAGTGTGGGAACTGCTGCTTTACCTGGGGCTGGGGCTGTTGACGGGGCCGATTGCAGCCTATTACGTCAAACTGCTCTATTGGGCGCAGGATTTGTTTCATCGGCTGACGCTGGCGCGATGGCTGAAACCGGCTTTGGCAGGAACGGCCGTTGGCTTAATCGGCATCTTTTTGCCCCAAGTTTTTGGCGTGGGGTACGAAACCATTGAAAAGATTTTAGGAGGCGAGGAGTTGGCGATAGGGCTGCTGATTGCGCTACTCTTTGCCAAGCTCATTTTGACCCCTGTTAGCATTGGCGGTGGCTTCCCCGGTGGCGTGTTTGCCCCGTCGCTTTTTCTGGGGGCGGTGGCCGGGATGGCGTATGGGCTAGTGATGAGCTGGCTGTTCCCATCGCTGCAAATTGATGCCCCAGCGTTTGCCATGGTGGGGATGGCGGCGGTGTTGGCGGGGGCGGTTCATGCGCCTTTAACGGCCGTTCTCCTCCTCTTTGAAATGACCAACGACTACCGCATCATCCTTCCCCTGATGTTTGCCGTGGTCGTCAGCATGATTTTGGCGCAGCGGCTGCAATCGGACTCGGTTTATACGCTGGGGCTGGCGCGAAAAGGCATTCGCATTCAGCAGGGGCGTGATGTCGAAGTGCTGCAAGCCATTACCGTGGGCGAAGTGATGAACCAAGATGCTGAACGTGTCTTGTATGAGACAGAGACGATACCGGAGGCAATGGACAAACTGTCGCACTGGCGGCATCATGGGCTGCCGGTGGTTAGTCAGGCTGGGGAGTTGGTGGGCATTTTGACCATTCAGGATGTGGAGCGGAATAACCGTCATGCGGCGCAGCAAAAGGGAAGCGGTGGCAAGCTGGTGGGCGATATTTGCACCCGTCAACTGCTGGTTGCCCACCCCGAAGAGTCGTTGGGGGCCGCCTTGCGCCGCATGAGCGTGCGCGATGTGGGGCGGCTGCCCGTGGTTGCTCGCGACAACTCCCGCCGTTTGTTGGGCGTTCTGCGCCGCACCGATGTCATTCGCGCCTACGACACGGCGCTGACGCGCCGCGCTGCGCTGCGCCACCGGGCGCATCAGGTGCGGCTGGGTGTCTACAGCGGGGTGCATATTGAAGAAGTTCGGGTGGAGGCCGGGGCTGCCTGTGAAGGGCATCAGATTTACGAGATGAAGTGGCCGCATGAATGCGTCATCGCCAGCGTGCGGCGTGGCTCGCAGGTCATTATTCCCCACGGCAATACGGTGCTGCAAACGGGCGACATTTTGGTGGTGGTGGCTGATGGGGAGTCGGAGGAAGTGGTGCGGACGTTGTGCCAAGTGCAGGGGGTGGAAACGGCCGTTTCCTAACGCTAATCTGTGGGGAGTAGGGCGTGGGGTGACACCCTACGCCCTACTCCCCACGCCCCACTAATCCCCATGCGACAAGCGCGGGAGAGCCAAATTCGGTTTTTCGCTAAACGTCGGCTTTTGCGGCGGGTTGGCCTCTAACAAGGCCAGCCCTTCGGCGATGGCACGTTGTAGTTGAGCGTCTCGCCTTTCGGCGTAATCTTGCGGCATGTTGTCAATCTCAATGTCGGGGTCAGTGCCGTAATTTTCTACCCCCCAACCCACATCGTTAAACCAGGTGGCAAATTCGGGCTGTGTCGTAGTGGTGTTGTCTACCAGCGAATGGCGCGGCCAAATGCCGATCACGCCGCCCCAGGTGCGTTTGCCCACCAGTGGGCCAAGTTTGAGCAGCTTGAAGGCGTGGGAGAAGATGTCGCCATCGGAGGCGGCGTATTCATTGGTGAGGGCGACCAGGGGGCCGCTGATGGCGTTGTCGGGGTAGGGGCGGGCCTCTTGCGCCCAGCGGGAGGGGCGGTAGGCGAGCTGGCGGCGGGCGAGTTTTTCCAGCAGCAGTTGGGAGACGTTGCCGCCGCCGTTGTAGCGCACGTCAATGATAAGACCGTCTCGTTCGACTTCGGCTAGATAGCTGCGGTGGAATTCGGCAAAGCCTTCGGCGCTCATGTCGGGGATGTGGATGTAGCCCAAACGGCCGTTTGTCGCTTCATGCACCTGCCGCCGGTTGTTTTCCACCCATTCCCGATAGCGGGCTTCGTTCTCGCTAGTGAGCGTTTTGATGGCATCGGTGCGTGGTTCGCCGTCGCCGCGTGCGGTGGTGAGGGCAATTTCCTCGCGGGCAAGGTTGACCAGGGCTTGCTGGGGGGAGAGGGTGGCGGAGAGGAAACGGCCGTTAATCGCTACCAACCGATCCCCCACCTGAATATCCGTGCCGGGGGTGAGCAGGGGAGAACGGCCGTTTTCATCCCAGGCATCCCCCTGCACAATATGGCTAATCAGCCAATGGCCGCTTTCCGCGTCCCAGCGAAAATCCGCCCCCAGCTTGCCGGGGGAGTAATAGGGCGGGTAGCGGTAGTCGCCGCCGTATTCATAGCAGTGGGAGGTGCCAAGCTCCCCCTGCATCTCCCACGTCAAGTCAGAAAATTCATCCCGGCTGCCCACCCGGTCTACCAGCGGCAAATACCGTTCATACACCGCCAGCCAATCAATTTGCGACATATCGGGTGTCCAGAAATGGTCGCGCTGCAAGCGCCACGCCTCGCGGAACATTTGCCGCCATTCAGCCGTGGGAATCACCGACACCTTGGCGCGATCTAGGTCAATCCAGCCGCCGCTGCGGTTACTGCCGTTGCCGTTGTCGGGTTTGTTGCCCGCCTTTAGCACCCGCAGCCGGCCGCCTGCCCGGTAAATCAGCACCTCCTTGTTGCGCGATAAATCAAAGCTGGTGACGCCGTTGACGATATTGTCTTCCTTGTTCTCCAGCAGGTCATAGCAGTACAAATTCCCCTTAGCCGAGGGGATTTCGCGGAAGCGGCGGCGGGGCAACGCGCCTTCAATAGGGTAGCGAGTGTAAAGAATTTTGCCCCCTTTCACCCCCATGATGTCGCCGTAAATGCCTTCGCTGGCCGGAATGGGAATGATCCGGTTTTGGATGCTATCGAGGTCAATCCGCAGCTTGGCGGGTGGCTTTTTGCCGTTGTCTTTTTTCTCTTTGTCCTCACCCTCTTTTGGCTTTTCCTCAGCTTCCTTTTTCTCTTCGGGCAAGGTGGCGGGGGTAGGCAGGGTTGGCTTTTGGCCGGGGGCGCGGGGGGTTTCGACAAAGGGCGAGGGTATCTCTTTTTGCAGGGTGATGAGGTAGGGGCGTTCGCCACGCGGGAAGGTTAGCTCAAAGTGGGCGTTGTCGTAGACGGGGTTGTAGTCGCGGAAGGAGAGGAAGTAGAGATAACGGCCGTCGGGGTCGAAGTTGGGGCTGTAGTCGTGGAGGATGGGGTTGGTGATTTGGGTGATGGTGTTGCTGGCGGCGTGCCACAGCCGCAGGGCGGTGCGCTGGCTGGAAATGGAGGTGGAGTAGGCGACCCATTCACCGTCGGGCGACCAGTCGAAGCCACCCATGCGGTGGCTGTGTCCCTGGTCAATTTTGCGGAGTTCATGGGTGGTCAAATCCAAGTGGAGCAGTTCGTAGCGGTGGTTGCTAAACACAACGGTGTCGTGGTGGGGGTTGACGAGCAGTGCCAGCGGCCGGCCGGTGTCGAGTTCGGGCAGGGTGGTGGGTTCAGAACGGCCGTTTGCCGCAAAAATCACAAATCGCTCCTCACCCCCTTCATCACCCACTGCCAACAGCCGTTCCCCGTCGTTGAGCCAGGTCAGCAGCCGATAGCGCACGCCTTCGAGCGTGCCGTATTGCAGCGTGGGGCCTTCCCAATTTGACATGGCAAATGGCTTGCCCCGGCTGGTGATGGCAACCGCCAGCCCGTCGGGGTGCAGGTCGTAGCCGTTGAGGTAGCGGCTGGTGGAGACAAATTTGCGGCTGCGCTGGGTTTGCGGCGAATGAAATTCGACGGGAATGGGCTGGCTGCTGTTGGTGGCGGGGTCAAACAGGTAAAGGTCGCCTCCGGCGGTGTAGACAACGCGCTCGCCATCGCTGTTGGCATCGCGGGCGTAAAAGTCGCTGTGGTTGGTGTGGCGTTGCAGGTCGCTGCCGTCGGGCAGGCAGGAATAAAGGTTGCCAATGCCTTCATGGTCGGAGATGAAGGTAATACGGCCGTTTTTGAGCCA
>JAGQGA010000398.1 GCA_020432595.1 Anaerolineales bacterium
GAATCGAATTGCTTATTGAAGCCAACAAACTACATCATATCCTTGGTCAACTCTTCCAAGAACTCATAATTTGTCCGCGTATCGCGCAAGCGCTGCAAAACCGCCCCAGTCGCACTGCTAATATCATACCCCGGCGTATCCATCAAATGCCCCAACATCCGGCGCATCGTATACACACGAGCCAACTCATCACCCGACAGCAGCAAATCTTCACGGCGCGTGCTAGACCGTTCAATATCAAAGGCCGGGAAGATGCGACGCTCCTGTAGACGGCGGCTGAGCATTAGCTCCATATTACCCGTCCCCTTGAACTCCTCATAAATCACGTCATCCATACGGCTACCCGTGTCCACCAGACACGTACCGATAATCGTCAGGCTGCCGCCAAACTCCACGTTACGCGCTGCCCCAAAGAAACGCTTCGGCGGATATAGTGCCGTCGGATCCAAACCACCCGACAGGGTGCGCCCACTGGGGGGAACCGTTAGGTTATAGGCCCGTGCCAACCGGGTAATCGAGTCAAGCAAAATGACCACATCTTGCCCCGCTTCCACCAGACGCTTTGCTCGTTCCAGTGCCATTTCCGCCACGCGGCAGTGCTGCTTCACTGGCTCATCAAACGTTGAGCTTGCTACCTCGGCCTGCGTTGAGCGTTCCATGTCGGTTACTTCTTCCGGCCGTTCACCAATCAGCACAATCATCAAATGCAAATCGGTATAGTTCTCTGCCAGCGCGTTGGCAATATCTTTCAAAACGGTCGTTTTACCAGCCTTGGGCGGTGACACAATCAACCCGCGCTGACCACGCCCAATCGGCGCAACTAAATCCAAAAGGCGTGTGGATAGGATATTGGGTGCTGTTTCAAGTTTTAATTTTTGGTCAGGAAAAATGGGGGTTAAATCAGCAAAGAAAGGGCGGCGCTTAATCAACTCTGGGCTTTGCCCATTTACAGATTCGACTCGGAGAAGACTGTAATACTTCTCATTCTCCTTTGGCACACGAACTTGGCCGGCAACCATATCGCCTGTGCGAAGTCCTAAGCGCCGAACCTGCGAATTAGAAACATAAATGTCGTTTTGTCCGGGGAGGAAATTTTTCGACCGCAAAAAACCCATGTTTTGCTTGTCGTCTTCTATAATCTCTAATACGCCACCGCGAAACTCATTGCCGTCTGCTTTGGCCGTATGTTTCATAATATGAAATATAAGGTCTTGCTTTTTCATTGTGCTAAACCCGGTTATATTGTTTTCTCGGGCTATATCACGCAGCTCACTTAATTTCTTTTCTTCAAGTGCTCCAATGTCCATTAAAATCTACTCCAAACAGGGATAAGGTTATATACGCTATTAGTATTTTGACAGAGCCTATCAACCATGGGGACAAGCTAAGTAATTGCAAAATTTGTTTTGGGTCTTACACAAAGTTTAAGGAATTTGTTAAAAGTTTAGGTACTCTATCGTGCCGTGTTGTTCTTTGTTATTGGGGAACTGGGCGATGGATGCCAGATGTTGTCGAAGATGCAATTTGCAAGCGAGATAAGGAAAACATCCAGACTCCACCAAGTAGGCGATGGGAGTATAGCACGGGGAATAATGCAAGTCAATCCCTCAGAGGATCGTTCGTCAGCCTCCTTGTTTCCCTGCTTGAATAAAGGACTCAGCTTTATAGACAAGGCTACGATTCCCAACAAAAAACGGTGTTCTCTGGTGTAATTCGGTGGGCTCAACATCTAAAATGGAGCCGGTGCCTGTGGAGGCGTATCCTCCTGCCTGTTCAGCGAGAAAGGCAAGCGGGCCGGCTTCATAGAGTAAACGAATTTTGCCGTTTGGTTTGTCTAGTTCCCCAGGGTAGCAAAAGATGCCGCCACGCAGCAGGTTGCGATGAAAATCGGCCACAAGCGAGCCTATGTAACGCGAGGACAGTTTGGGAGCATCATCACCGCGACGCCCTTGTAGCCAACGCAAAAATTCCTGAGTCTCTGGTGCCCAACGTTCAAAATAAGCGTGATTCACGCTGTAATAGGTAGGAGGTTCAGGAAAGCGCATGTATTCGTGGGAAAGCAAAAATTCACCAAGTTCGGGGTTGAGGGTAAAGCCGTGTACCCCGTTACCGGTACTGTAAACAAGGATCGTGCTGGCTCCATAAAGAACGTAGCCAGCTCCAACCAAACGGCGAGGTGCCTGTAGAATATCCTCAAGCCGTCCTCGATGTTCCCAATCCCGACAGCGATAGATACCGAACACAGTGCCGATACTGACATTGACATCAATATTGGAGGAACCGTCTAAGGGATCGTAGACAAGTATATAGCTGCCCTTTTTAAATTGCTCAGGGATTGCTATCATCTCTTCTTTTTCCTCAGAAGCCATTGCACATAAACGGCCGGTATGGTCACACATGCGAAAGATCACGTCATCGGCATAGACATCCAGCTTTTGCTGGTTTTCACCTTGAACATTGACGGCACCTACTTCGCCTAAAATGTCGGTAAGACCAGCACGGTTGGTTTTATGGGAAATAATTTTGGCTGCGAGGGCAATGTCATAAAGCAGGTTGGTAAACTCGCCACGAGCATAATCGGGTTGACTATCTAAAATAAATCGTTCGATTGTTTCAACTTTACTACTCATTACTCAGGGCACGCTCCTCAGTTCATGGGATATGGGAATTTATTTGTTTGTGCAAGAGAGAAGTGGGGGTCTTTCTTGCACATTAACCAATAAACAGGATCAAATAATAGGTGATAGCGATAGACCAGATTAGGGAATCAATACGATCAAAAGCTCCTCCATGTCCTGGAAAGAGTACACCTGAATCCTTAAGTCCGGCCTGACGTTTTAGCATGGATATGCCTAAATCACCTAGCGGTCCAAGTGCAGAAACAATTGTAGCCATGATGATGCTAGTCAAGACAGGCAGAGTTAGCAGGTAGGCAGCCAAAGCAGTTGCACCAATGCTAAGCACAATACCACCTATATAACCTTCGACGGTTTTTTTGGGGCTTAGGCGCGGGGTTAGCTGGTGATGACCCAGAAGCTTGCCAGCGAAGAAGCGGCCAACGAGATAGGCACCTGTGTCGGCAATCCAGATGGCAACAAGGCCGAGCATTGTCCACTGCCAGGCCATGTGCTCCAGGTTGCGAATGCGAAGGAGGTGCCCGCCTACCCAGCCGATGATGAGAATGCCAACAATCAGAGAGAACCAATCAGCAACGGCCGTTTTACTCTTATCAAATTCATACAACCAAAGGGCATAGGCCAGGGACAGTAAGAAGCTGATGAGTGTGAGAGGAGCTAGAAGATCAACAGCCGTTAATCCCAAACCCGGCCATTGCGCTACCGCCATTTGCGCCAGCACCGCCCCATAAAGCAACCAGTGGGCAGGCTTCCAGCCTAACCCTTCCACCATATGGAGATATTCATGAGTTGCGACCAGAAAAACGGCCGTTACCGGCACAAACAACCACCACCCGCCCAAATAAACCAAATACAGGGCAAGTGGACCTAACGTGAGGGTAACAAGCGCCCGCTGCCAAAACATCAGGGCACATTAACCAGCATCATCAGATACAAGTCCATAACGACGGTCACGTTGATTGAAAGCCACAATCGCCGCATAAAGGTCTTCACGACCAAAATCAGGCCAATAGGCAGGTGTTGGGTAATACTCAGCATACGCCGCCTGCCAGATCAAAAAGTTGCTAATGCGCAGTTCACCACTCGTGCGAATCACCAAATCTGGGTCTGGCAACCCACTCGTAAACAAATACGAACTAAACAACTCCTCCGTCAAATCTTCTGGCCGCACGTTATCAGCCAACATCTGGCGCACAGCGTGCAAAATCTCAGCCCGTCCCCCATAGTTAAACGCCACATTCAAAATCAGGCGGTCGTTATTTTTGGTTATTTCCAGTGCCCGCCGCACCTTGTCCTGTAATTTGGGGTTGATGCCCTGTAGCTCGCCCAAGTGATGCAAACAAACGCCCTGCGCGTGCAACTGATCAATTTCCTGATCCAGCACCCGCGCAAAAATTCGCATTAAAGCACTAATTTCACTTTCTGGCCGCCCCCAGTTTTCCGTGGAAAACGCATAAATCGTCAGAACCTTAATACCAAATTCCACGCTGGCTCGCACAATCCGCCGCAAATTCTCCGCCCCAGCACGGTGCCCAGCCTGCCGTGGCAACCCGCGCCGCTTCGCCCAACGGCCGTTCCCATCCATAATAATCGCAACATGCTGGGGAACCACATACGGCGATAAGTCAAGCTCTTTCTTCTGTGTTTTCAGCATCGCATGGAAATTCCTTACAAAATAAAGTTCACGACCAACTCACCCCACTCTACACTTCCATCACCTCAGCCATTTTCCGCCTACCAACCTCATCAATCTTGTTAACATGCTCATCCGTTAATTTCTGAAGTAAATCTTCACCACGAAAAAACTCATCCTCACTAATGAGGGATTCATTTTTCATCTCGCGCAAATCCCCAAGCACATCTCGCCGCACATTTCGCGCCGCCACCTTGCCCTCCTCCACCCGTTTACCAACCAGCCTCGTCAGATCACGCCGACGCTCTTCCGTCAGCCGAGGCAGGTTCAAGCGAATAATTCTACCATCATTATTAGGCATAATACCCAAATCAGATTTTAAAATCGCCCGCTCAATCGCGCTAATTGTAGTGGCATCATAAGGACGAATAGCTAACTGCTGGGATTCTGGGACAGAAATAACAGCCATCTGATTAAGCTCCATATCGGCCCCATACACCTCCACCTTTAGCCGCTCAACCAAAGCAGGCGAAGCCCGACCCGTCCGAAAGCCATCCAAATCGTGCTCAAGCGCGGTGATGGCTCCTTCCATTCGCTCTTTTGCATCTTGTAGCAACTCGTTAATCATTTCAGACCCTCCATAATTAGCGTATGACTTGGACAACTAATGGGCAGTCTGGTCACGATCTCAACTTTCTACGAACCAATCGTTGTCCCAACTGTCTCCCCCAAAATAAGGCGTTTAATGCTTTCATTTTGCCAGAAATTCAATACGACTATCGGCAAATTGTTTTCCATACAGAGCGAAACGGCCGTACTATCCATCACTCGTAGTCGAGAGTTCAGGAAATCAATATACGAAATATGATCGAAACGCCGCGCATTGGGGTTCTTTTGTGGATCATCATCATAAATAGCATCCACTTTTGTTGCCTTGATCATCACCTCAGCATCAATTTCCAACGCCCGCAAGGCTCCGGCCGTATCAGTGGTAAAATAAGGATTCCCTGTACCTGCCCCCAAAATAACCACACGCCCTTTATCTAAATGGCGGATAGCGCGTAAACGAATATAGGGTTCGGCAATGCTACGCATTTCAATAGCTGTTTGCACGCGGGTGACAATCCCAATTCGTTCCAGAGCATCT
>JAGQGA010000399.1 GCA_020432595.1 Anaerolineales bacterium
CCGCCACAGAAGCGGTCTATGTGGGCGACAACCCCATCGCCGACATCGAAGGGGCGCATAGTGTGGGTATGCCAGCGATTTTTCGGCCGTCGCCACACTGGGCCACCTGCCCCACGGCCGATGCCACCTGCACCCATTTGGCCGACTTGGCCGACATTTTGGCCGGGCTATCGTAGGTTCTGTTGACTTTTCAGAATTTGAACCGCAAAGTACGCAAAGGGCGCAGAGGAAGAGGGGAAAACAAGGTAAATCTCCGCGATCTTCGCGCCCTCTGCAGTGAAATCTGCTTCTTTTTGCCAAATGTCAACACAACCTAATAGAACGAGGTAAAGATGGACAATTATGATCTAGGACAGGCAATTATTCAGCCAAACGAACCTTTTGTCGCGGGCGCGTTCACAACCATCCGGTTTACCTACACGTGCGGGCATCCTGTTGACAGCTCTGGGTATCTCAAGATTACCTTCCGCCAGGTGAGCGACATTGGGCGGCCGCAGTTTGACAACCCGGCCGCGCCCAACTACTGCACGGTCTCGACAACAGGCAACTGCGTCATTGCCCCCCGTTGGGATCCCAAGGGCCATGTTCGCCCTTGGAGTTCGGCTCTGTTTTTGCAGATTCAAGGGGGGTACCTCAACACAGGGGAGCAAATTATGGTGGTTTTTGGCGACACCGCTGATGGTTCACCGGGCTGGCGGATGCAGAGCAACTGTGTGGCAAGTTTTGAGTTCAAAACATTTGTTGACCCTATCGCCACCTACCAGTTCAAGGAACTACCTGTCTCCCCCTCGCAGCGGGTGATTCCCGGTGAGCCGGTGCGGGCTGTTTGCCTGGCACCGTCACAACACCTAATCAACCAGCCGTTTAGCTATCATCTCAAATTGGAAGATCGGTGGGGGAACCCGACAAAGCTGCCGCAAAAGCTCAACCATCCCGGTTTTGGGGTGGAAGGGGTGCGGCGGCTTGTGGTGACAGATGAGGGGACGGGATTAACGGCCGTTAGTAACCCCATCCACATCCACGCCACGCCGCCCCCCCACCAGCCGTTTTGGGCCGACTTCCACGGTCAATCGGGCGAAACCGTGGGCGAAGGCACCATTGACCATTATTTTACCTTTGCCCGGGATTATGCCCTGCTGGATATTGCCGCCCATCAGGGCAACGATTTTCAAATCACCGATGCATTTTGGCACAAGATCGACCAAATCGCGCACGATTTTTACCAACCCGGTCGCTTTGTCACCTTCCCCGGCTATGAATGGAGCGGCAACACCCCCCTGGGCGGCGACCGCAACGTGTTTTTTGCCTTTGAAGGGGGCGAAATGAGCCGCAGTTCCACGGAATTGGTGCCAGGAGACACCATTTATCCAAACTCGCCGACGGTTGCTGACCTGTACCGTCACCTAGCCAAACAGCAAAACCCTAAACCGTTTATGTTTGCCCATGTGGGCGGGCGCTATGCCGACATCAGCGTACACGACCCAGATTTAGAGTTGGCCGTCGAAGTCCATTCCGCTTGGGGAACGTTTGAATGGATGCTCGAAGAAGCGTTTAAACGGGGGTACCGCGTCGGGATTTGCGCCAATTCAGATGGTCACAAGGGGCGACCGGGGGCATCCTACCCCGGCGCAGGCAAGTTTGGCTCTTACGGCGGGCTGACCTGCGTCCTGGCGGCGGCGCTGGATCGGGAAAGCATTCTGCAAGCACTGTATGCACGCCGCTTTTACGCCACCACCGGCAACCGCCTGTTGGTTGACCTACAGGTGCAAATTGGCGACAGCACCTTGATGATGGGTGAGTGTGCCGAGCTAAAACATGAAACCCCGCATTTACGGGGGCGTATTTCTGGTTCTGCCCCCATTGAACGGGTTGAAGTGCGTAACGGGATGGCGGTCATCGCCCAGCAGCGACCTTATGGCGCAGCCGATTTGGGGCGGCGGATCAAGATTATTTGGCGCGGGGCGCAGGAACGGGGGCGGGATCGGCTGGTGCGGTGGAACGGCCGTTTACACCTCCAAAACAATGCCATCACCGCCGCCACGCCGCTCAACTTTTGGAACGCCGACCACCCGCTGGAGCGGCCCGATGACCAACATTTGGCGTGGCAATCTGTCACCACCGGTGGCACGGCTGGGGTCATTCTCACCTTAGCCAAAGCGGACGCGGGCACCCTTCACATTCAAACGCTTCAAGGCAACATTGAGGTGGACATTGCCGCTATTGGCCTGGAACCACAAATTTGGCAATTTGGTGGCCTGCAAAAAGAACTGCTTGTGTACCGCCTGCCCGATAGCCAACTCACCGCCGATTTTTCCTTCAGCTTGCCCCTTGCGGAACTCCACACAGGCGACAACCCCATTTACATCCACGTTGTGCAGGAAGATGAACATCGCGCCTGGACAAGCCCGGTCTATTTACGGTTAACCTGAGACTTTGCAGATTAACCCCCAAGAGTTAAATGACATACAGTGAATTTGATACCCAATTTTTCCGGCTGACGCTGGAGCTTGATAAGCATATTGATGGCTATATTGATGCCTACGGAGGGCCGGCCGACCTGAAAACGGCCGTTTCTGCCGCTCCCAAACGTCCCCCCGCCAAACTGCGCGACGACGCTGATCAGCTAGAAGTGCTGCTGCCGCAAGATGACCCGGCACGGTTGGCGTATTTAACGGCCGTTCTCCGTGCCATGCGCTGCTCCATCCAAATTATTGCCGGGGAAAAAGTGGCCTATCTGGACGAAGTGGCGCAAATCTACGACATTGCCCCCGCGATGGTGGACGAAAGCGAATTTGAGCGGGAACACAAGGAACTCGACCTGCTGCTGCCCGGTCGGGGCACCATCCCCGAACGGATGGAAGCCCGCCGCCAGCGGTACAATTTGCCCACCGACAAGGTGCTGCCGCTGCTGGAGCTGACTCGCAATGAAACGCGCCGGCGCACCGTTGCCTATCTGCAAAATCAGTTTGGCAGCCGCTACACGCTGCCGGAAAATGAGGATGTTGAAGTCACGCTAACGAGCGACCAGCCGTGGGGGGCCTATAACTGGTATAAGGGAAACGGCCGTTCGCACATCGAATTCAACACCGACATCCCCGTTTCCGCCCTCAACGTTCTCGGCACCTTTGCCCACGAAGGGTACCCCGGCCACCACACCGAAGGGGCACTCAAGGAAAAATATCTGCTGCGCCAACGCGGCTATGCCGAGCAAGCCGTTGCCCTGCTCCATTCCCCCAGTGCCGTCATTGCCGAGGGCATTGCAACAACGGCCGTTGACATCATCTTCCCCAACGACACCCAATACGACTGGCTGGTGGAGGTGCTGCTGCCCGCCGCAGGCATGAAAACCGAAGAAACGGCCGACGATATGCGGCGGCTGGCGGCGGCACACAAATACGGCCGTCATGTCTCCGGCAACGCCGCCATTCTTTACCACACCGGCCAGCTCACCGCCGATCAAGCCGTGGCATACATTCAAACCTATGGGTTGTCCGCCCGCCCCCGCGCCGTGCAAAGCTTCCGCTTCCTCACTCATCCCCTCTTCCGCAGCTACACCTTCACCTACACCCAGGGTCGCGCCCTGCTGCTGCAAGCAGCGGCCAAGCACAATAATTTACCGGAACTTTTCGGCCGTTTACTCACCGAGCAAATTTTGCCATCACAGCTTGCCACCCCGTAACGGAAATGCCCGATACAACAACGCTTCAACGCAAACGTGGTAAAATGCCACAAACACGGTCTGTCTACTGGCGGCACAGGTGCCCCAGCAAATAAGTATAAGAAAAACAGATGAACAGATGGTCTGGTCAACAAATTGGTAAATATGAGATAAAAGAGCTTCTTGGTCGGGGTGGTACGGGCGAAGTTTACAAAGCCTATCATCCGGCTTTAGCGCGTGATGTCGCCATTAAAACCATCCACACCTTTAGCGATGACCCCAAAGCCATTGCCCGCTTCCGCCGCGAAGCCCAAATCATCGCCGCCCTGCGCCACCCCAATATTGTTCAAGTCCACGACTTCGACATCGCCGACGGCACCTTCTTCATGGTCATGGAACACGTCGCCGGGCAATCGCTGCAAAGCTACCTCAAACCCATCCATGCTCGTGGCGAAACCCTGCCGTTGGCCGAAGCCCTTACCTTGTTCCAAACCATCTGCCGCGCCGTCATCTACGCCCACAACCAGGGCGTGGTTCATGCCGACCTCAAACCGGCCAACGTCCTGCTCAACAGCAGCAACCAGCCCATTTTGGTAGACTTTGGCCTCTCGCGGCTGGCCGGCCATGAAAGCATCACCCATTCCAACGCCCTCACCGGCACCCCCGCCTACATGTCGCCAGAGCAGTGCAAAAGCCAGGGCAGCGATGAACGCAGCGACATCTACTCGCTGGGCGTGATGCTGTTTGAAATGGTGACAGGGACGCTCCCCTTTACCGGCGACTCCATTGTTGCCATCATCCTTAAACACATTGACGAGCCGCCCCCCTTCCCCCGCACCTTCAAGCCCGACTTGCCCTTTGAGTTGGAAGATGTCATCCTGCAGACCCTAGAAAAAGAGCCATCGCGCCGCTTCCAAACCGTTAGCGACCTGCTGGAAGCGTTGGACAAGGTCATTGTGCCGCTGGGCGGGCTGCCATCAGCACTGTTTGACCAAAATGAACCGCTGCCCGAAGATGCCCAGCCGTGCTATCGTGGGTTGCAGCCGTTTGAAGAGGAACACGCCGCCTATTATTTTGGACGTGAGACGCTGGTACGGCAGCTTTTGCAGCGGATGGAAGGGATGGTGCAAGGTGTCACGGATGGCACCAATGCCCCCGGCCGTTTTTTGGCAGTGCTGGGGGCATCGGGTTCGGGCAAATCATCGCTGATTCGCGCCGGACTAATTCCACAGCTAAGGGCAGGAGCCATTGCCAACAGCGAGACGTGGCAAATTCGGCTGCTGAAACCGGGCCAACGGCCGTTAATCACCCTCACCAACACCCTCCACACCCTCGTTGCCGACAAAGTCCTCACCGCCAGCGGGCTGGCCGAACAAGTGCAGCGCGACGGGCGAGGCCTCAACCGCGTTTTTAGCGAAACCCATCCCAACCAAAAGCTGCTCTTGGTAGTCGATCAATTTGAAGAAGTCTTCACCCTATGCGGCGATGAAAACGAGCGGCGACTCTTTATCGAAAACCTGCTCTACGCCGCCGCCGTTAGCAACGGCCCCATCTTTGTGCTGCTCACCATGCGTGCCGACTTTTACCACCGCTGCGCCGCCCACCGCGACCTCGCCCACCGCATTGCCAGCCAGCAAATGCTGGTGGGCAGCATGTCGCCGGCCGAACTGCGCCAGGCCATTGTCCAGCCCACCCAGCACGCCGGGCTTAAGCTGGAGCCGGGGCTGGTGGATACCATCC
>JAGQGA010000039.1 GCA_020432595.1 Anaerolineales bacterium
GGTTATGTCGGGCTGGCGGCGGCGGATGAGAAAGTCGGTGGCCTCGACGCTGTAGCAGCCGTATTGACCGGGGTCAATACCCAAATCGGCAAACAAACAATCTTCCGCCGACACGCCGGGCAAAATGGTGGCCGGGTAACCCTCACGCCGCGCCTGAGCCACCGCCTTATGCACCGGCATAGCAAACACGCCGGGGTGTCCATACATGACCACGCAAACAGCCTTGCCCTGGCGCACGGCAGCTAATATCAGGTCACTCATTTCCTGGTAGGTTTGCAACCGTACTTTGTCGGGGTGGTAGAGATGGGAGAGAGAAACGGCCGTTTGGTTCAGCCCCCGCACCCATTCCGCCATCACCCCATCATTTAGCACATAAAAAACCTGATCCGCTTGCTCGATATGCGCCTTCGCTTCCAGCGTGATCTGCGCCACTAGCTTCAGCCCCGTCCCCACACAAACCAGCGACCCTGTTCCCACGCCTATTCCTCGCTCGCCATCACCCAAGCATCGTCGGCCTCATCGGTCGTCATCACCCAGGCCTCTTCAGGCGACGTTGCATCAGGCGACATCACCCAACCTTCTGCCGACATCACCCAACCTTCTGCCGACATCACCCAACCTTCCGGCGACATCACCCAGCCCTCAGCCGACATCACCCAGCCCTCAGATTGCTGCTTGCTCAAGGCATCGGCAAACGCTTGTTTCCCGGCATAACTCTCACGCGCCGCTGCATACAGCCTGGCATCCGCCTCAGACAAACCACTGCTCACCAAATAGGCTATCAACTGCTCACTATTGAGCGAAGCCAAAAGCTGCTGCAACTTGGGATCTGTTGCCGCATGGATTAAAAATGCTTTTAAAGTCACAGATGCTTTCTCAGACATAAAACCCTCCTACAATCTTGGTTTGTATTTTCACACCCGGCTAAACCAACATCACACAGCATCCCCCAACACACCAGACACAATTTGTTTTAACTCTAAGGTCTTTTTACCTTCCGCTAATTGCAGCAACGCCGCAGATGGCAACATGGCTTGCAATTCTCCCAACTGCTTTTCCGCACGACGGCGCACCAGATAGGAAGCAGCAGGATGCTCAACAACCAGCGTCAACAAGTTATGGGCTTTCAGCAGTTGGCTGTTATCTTTGTTAGATTTCACTACGGCCATGTCCGTGCTGGCTGGCAACGATGAATAGGCTTGTACCAATAGATTAGCCGTATTGGTTAAAGCTTGCAAGATTAAAGGTGCCGCCTCCATGGTTGTTGCGCGTTCCAATGCTTCACCCAAATAGCGACGTGCATCCTCATAGGCACCAGTCATCCGCGCCAAGTCGCCCAAATTTGCCAGTGTATTGGCTAACTCCAGTTCCTCGCCATTTTCCTGATAAATCGTCAGACTGCGATCAAACTGCGCCGATGCACCAGCAAAATCTTGCTGCGCCTGCCTTAATTTACCCAATTGATTGCGACAGTGCGCGACACCGCTGCTGTTGCCAATGGACTCATACAGTGCCAAGCTGCGATTAAACAGCCGTTCTGCGTCGGCCAAATCATTTTCCGCAAAAGCAATCTCGCCTAGCCAACGGGTTGATTCCGCAATCCCCCAATCCTTGCCAGCAGCCTCATACATCTGTAAACAAACTTGCTGCCACCGCTTCGCCTCTTCATAGGCACCCACAATGAACAGAATTTCCCCCATGCGTAGGCCAAGGTTGGCTTTACGGTCGTGATCATCCGTTTGCTGTGCCGCCTCGTAGCTATGGTAGAAGGCATCCTTGGCCTTGTCAAAAATGCCTAGCTGCTGGTAAGCCATGCCCAAAACTTGATACGCATAACTTTGCTCGGCAAAAGCATCCTGGTTTTTCAGCAAATCAACACTCTGCTGGGCCAGATTGGCCGCTTGGTGCAGATCACCTAAGCGATAGCAAAATCCAGCCTGACGTGATAAGACGCGACCATAGACATAGGCGACATTGCTTCCACTGCGGCTGCCTAGCTGGGTGCTATTGGCTAAACTTAAGGCACATAGCTCAAAGGCTTGCAGGGCTTCCTGATACCAGCTTACGAGAGAATAAAAGTTGAGCATACTGTGCAAATATTTGTCAATGAGGGCGATATCGTGATTGACAGTTGCCCAATACCACCCAGCCCGCACATTTTGAATATCGGTGCGAATCATGGTGACGGCCTGCTGATTTTCCTGGGTAGGCCAGCGGCTTTCCTGCCGCTGCATTAAATCGGCATAGTAGGCGGCGTGGCGATGTTGCACAACGGCCGTTTCTTCCCGTGCCGCCAACTTTTCCGCTGCAAACTGTCGCAGCAACCCATGCAGCTCAAATCGGTTGGCATCGGCCTGGCGCAACAGGGATTTATCCACCAATTGCCGCAGCCCCATCAAGGACGCATTCGTAACGGCCGTTCCCGCTTCACGGCTAAAGCCACCCTGAAAGACGGAAAGCTGCGCCAACACACGCTGCTCCTCTGCCGACAAAAGCTCCCACGAATGCTCAAACACCACCTGCAAACTGCGATGACGTGGCTCCACATCATAATAGTTGGTTTGCAGAAGTTTTAGCCCCTTGCTCAGTTCCGCCGCAATTTGGCCGCAGGAAAGCATACCAGACCAAGTGGCAGCTAACTCCAAGGCCAGCGGCAACCCTTCACAAAGCTGGCAAATACGCACAATGGCTAACTCATCTTCCCAGCTTTGCCCAATGGGTTGCTCAGGCTGGTTTTGCCGGGCCCGGTCAATAAAAAGCCCCATCGCCTGATACCGACTGGAGTCCATGCGCTTTTGCAGCCAGTCGCTGTCGCTCATGTTGCTTACTGGATAGGGCAAGCCCCCAACGGCAAGCACCCATTCACCGCGCAGGTTAAGCCGCTCGCGGGAGGTGGTGAGGAGTTTAACGGCCGTTGTGCCCCCCAGCAGCACCGCCACCACCTCCGACCCAGCCGCGCCAAGCTGCTCAAAATTATCCAGAATCAGCAACAGTTCCTGCTGCTGTAGATGGTTTATAACCTGCTGTAACGGGTCTTTGCTGCCCCGCAGCACCACGCCTACGGCATGGGCAATAGCCAGCACCATTTGCGCGGCATCATTGATGCCAGCCAGCGGCACATAATACACCCCGTTGGCAAACGGCCCCACGTATTCATAGGCAATCCGTTTGCCTGCGTGCAGTGCCAGGCTGGTTTTCCCCATGCCGCCTGCTCCCAACAGCGTGATAAGCCGCCGCTGTGGCTGGGTCAAATGGGACAGCAATTGGGCGGTTTCTTCCTCCCGCCCTAAAAAGCTATTGGGCAAATTGGGTAAATTGTGCGGCCGGTGTGCGGGTGCCGTTTGGATGCGGTGATAAAGCCGATTAGTCTCCGCTGTGGGTGCAACCCCCAACTCATTTTCCAAAACGGTGCGGCACGTTTCGTAGAGTGCCAGTGCAGCCGAACGGTTCCCTTGCCGCGCCAGCAGCCGCATCTGCTGCTGGTATGGCTCTTCGCGCCACGGCTCCAGCCTGGTTTGGTGCCTCGCATAGACCAGCGCCTGGTCATATTCCCCCCGGTCTTCGTGATAGCTGGCGAGCCACTGCAAGGCTTGGAGCGCCAATTGATGCAGTCTTTCACGAATAGGAAGTACCCATTGTTCAAAAACGGGGCTGTCGTGGACGAAGAAGTGGGCGAGAAAATCACCGTTGTAGAGGGAAACGGCCGTTTGCAAATTTTCCACACAGACCGCGCACTGTCGTTCAGGTTTGTCACCGTGAGTTGGGCAGGCCGTCAGCAGCTTTTGAAAACGGGTCGCATCAAGCGTGTGCTGGCTTTGGACGTTAAACTGCACCGTCTCCCGCGAAATCAGCAGGAAAGGCGGGTTTGCGTTTTGGTTATCAATTCCTTTTTGCAGTCGGGTAATGGATTGGCGCAGGTTGGTGCGGGCAGTGTCCAACGGTTCATCCGGCCAAAGCAGGGCAACCAGTGCATCACGACGCAACGGCCGTTCCTGCTCCACCGCTAAATAAGCCAGCAGCGCCTCAACTTTTGCTGAACGCAATCCGGCAACAGGCACCTGATTTAAGGCTATGTCTAATGAACCTAAAAATTTCAGGGAAAGGAAAGTCATGCTCTAGATTTATCGTGTCCCATTTCATCAACCCTACTCCCCCCACCAATTTAGGCTATGTTGAGTATCGCTGACTACATTGGTTTATACCTTAATTCGACAAAGCACACAACACAAAACCCAGTGACTTCCCAGAACCTTTGCCCCAAATTGCCCTACTTGACCTGCTGGACCAAAGCCAGCGTCACCATTGCCTTTGATACCAGCGTCTGTTTCTCTCCCACCACAGCAAAGACCGATGACTCGACCACGGTGAGCTGCCGGCCGGGTCGCAGGACATCCGCGCGGCAAAAGAGACGATCAGCAACGGCCGTTCGCAGCAAATTAATCTTAAACTCCACCGTCAGCACCATCTCATCTGCCCCCATCAGCGTGCCCGCCGCCGCCCCCGCCGTATGATCCGCCATCGTCGCCTGTACCCCAGCATGAACAAAGCCATCCTGCTGCCAATGGCGCGGCTCCACCGCCAATACCGTCTCGCACCAACCGGGGCCACAATCCCGCAGCCGGTACCCCACATCCTGAATAAATTGCGCCGAAGCAAAGATTTCGGCTACTCGTACCTGATAATCGGAATTTTGTACAACAAACATGTTTGGGGGTTGGAGAGTGGAGATTGGTCAATCTCCACTCTCCACTCTCAACTAACGTCCTGTACCAGCGTCGTCGCGGATGGAGGCCAGGAATTGATTAACGGCCGTTTCATCCCAACCGGCCTCATCGCCCATCACCATCACCATCGCCCCCGACCCGTTCTTGGCCTCAAAAATGCCAAAGATTTGCCGCATCGTTTGCCCGTTTTCATCCGTCCCTTCCAGCGTTGTTAAGACGGCTGGCTTCCCATTAATCACCGCCTGTTCCGTCGCCACCACCGCAAAGGCCACATTTCCCTGTCGGCCGGCCTGCTGCCCAATCGCATCCTGCATTTGCTGCCGCATATCCTCATCATTTATCGGAATCCCGGATGGGAACTGCATCAAGGCCATCATCTGCCCGCTGCCGCCTTCTGGCACAATAAACACCATCCGCATTCCCAGGATTTGTACCCCACCTTCCTCTTTATACCCAGACGGCAGCTCATAATCCACAATCTCCTGCCCCACATCGGCCGCTGCATCGCCCTCTACCACGCTGTCACTTGCCACCCGCGTGACAAACATCGGTATAATCACCATAAATGCCACCGTGATAATACAGCACGTCGCCAACAAAACGCCCAACACAATCAACACAATTTTTGTATTTCGACTCATGACCAAAAGCCTCCAAATTTTATAAAGCTACATGCTTCTGTACGCAAGCAGCAAGCACCAAGTCGCAACCATTTCCCTACACAAATCCTTAATCTTTTTGTTTCCCCGCCGCTTCCTCGCTATAGTTAGCCCGATGCGAAATAGAGTGTACACAGCTTGCTTGCTGCTGATTTGTCTTTTGGGGCTATCGTGGCGTGGGAGCAAAACGGCCGTTTTTGCCCAAGACCCCGCCAGCGACATTGCCCGCCTCGTCAACGAACTACGCACTGGCTACGGCCTACCCGCCTTCAGCTATAACCCCACCCTAGCCGCCGCTGCCCAAAACCAGGCCAACTGGATGGCCGCCACCGGCATCTACAGCCACACCCAAAGCAACGGCTCCACGCCGCAAAGCCGCGCTGAGGCCGTCGGCTACGTCGGTTATGTTTCCGAAAACATCGTCGGCGGCACCCAGCTTAGCACCGCGCAAGGGGTTGTGTGGTGGCGCAACAGCGCCGTGCATTTTAACACCATGGTGGCTACTCGCTACACGCAAATGGGCGTGGGCTACGCCTCCGGGCTTGACCAAAACTTTTACGTGTTAGTCGTGGGCAACCCGTCTGACCAGCCGGTCAGCCGTCGCCCGGCACAGGCCAATGCCGCGCCGGTGATGGTGGCTCCCATCGTCCTCAGTCCACCGCGTGAAGATGGTTCAATTGTCCATCAGGTGCTGCCAGGGCAAACATTTTGGGCCATTGCCGCCCGCTATGAAGTGCCACTGAACGACATCTTTCTCTACAACAACCTGACGGAAAATTCGCTACTCAAGCCGGGTGACGAACTGCTTATCCGCTTAGCAGAGGGGCAAGCACCGCCGCCAACCCCCACCCCACCCGCCACCCACATTGTACGCGAGGGGGATTCGGCGTGGTCTATTGCTGCCTGGTACAATATTGGGTTGGCTGATTTCCTCTGGTACAACAATTTGACCGAGAATGATTTTTTGCAGCCAGGTGAAGAGGTCATCATTCGGCTGCTGCCGGGGCAATCGCCGCCGCCCACCGCTACACCGCCGGTAAACCATGTGGTAGCGGTGGGAGAATCGCTGTGGACGATTGCGGCGCGGCATAAATTGACGTTAGCGGAGCTGCTGGCGTGGAATGGGTTAAGTGAAAATGCGGTGGTGCATCCCGGCGATGAGCTGCGGGTGGTACCGCCAGCCACACCCACCAGCGAACCAACGGCCACGCCAGTGCCCACGAATGCACCTACAGCCACACCAACTTTAGCAGCAACACCGGTAGCAAAAACGGCCGTTTCTCCTACCCCGACCACTACCCCCCTCGCCCTTCCCGCCACCCCCGTCCCCGTCCAAACGGCCAGTGCCTTCAGCTTCTCCCCCATAACCATTGGCATCGGTCTGCTGGCACTGGGATTAACGGCCGTTGGCGGTGTCGCCATGCTGCTGCTAGGCAAACAAGGCAAATAGCAAAATATTGGAAAAACAGATTTCACCGCAGAGGGCGCAAAGTTCGCAAAGATTCAACTTGTTTTCTTCTCTTCCTTTGCGCCCTTTGCGTACTTTGCGGTTCAAAAATCTTCCAATCCTTGCTTAAAAAATCGCCAACGCCTGCGCCAGGTCAGCAAGCAAATCCTCCACATCCTCAATTCCGGTTGAGTAGCGAATCAGGCTTTCAGGGATGCCCATCGCCGCTCGTTCCTCGGCAGTGCATTCGACGTGGCTGGTGGTGGCTGGCGGCCCGACAATGGTTTCTACCGCGCCCAAATTGGCGGCGGCGTGCGCCAGTCGCAGGCGGGGCAGGAAACGACGCACAGCATCGAGGCTGTTTTCCTTGAGCATAAAGCTCATCATCCCGCCAAAACCGCTCATCTGCTTTTGGGCGATGGTGTGGCCGGAGTGGGAAGCCAAACCGGGGTAGAAGACGCGCTCGATGGCGGGGTGGCTTTCTAAAAATCGGGCAATTTGCATGGCACTGGCGTTTTGCTGCCGCACCCGCAAATGGAGCGTTTTCATGCCGCGCAGCAGCAAATAGGCCGCCATAGGGTGGAGCGTGGCCCCATTGATCTCGCGGAAATGGTACACCTGCTGCACCAGATCCTTGTCGCCGCAGATAACCCCACCCAGCGCGTCGGCGTGGCCGCCGAGGAATTTGGTGGCACTGTGGAGAACGAGGTCGGCGCCGAGGGTTAACGGCCGTTGATTCACCGGCGTGGCAAAGGTATTATCCACAATCACCGTTGCCCCCACCCGCTTGCCAGCCGCCGCCAGCCGCTCTAAATCCACCACCTTTGTCGTTGGGTTGGTCGGGCTTTCCAGATAAACCACGTCGCACCCTTTGGCAATCTCCGCCTCAATTTGTTCATGGTCAGTGGTATCACACAGCGTTACGTTAACCTGAAAGCGGGGCAAAAACTCAGTAAAAATGACGTTTGTCCCGCCATAGGTGTCCTTCACCGACACCACCCGCTGCCCTGGCGACAGCAGGGCAAACAGAGCGCTGCTGATAATCCCCATGCCGGTGGCGGCGCTGGTGGCTGCCTCTGCCCCTTCCAACTGCCGCACCTTTTCCTCAAAGGCATGGACAGTGGGGTTTGTGTTGCGGCCGTAAATGTGGCCCTCTTTTTCCCCCAACGCCACCGCCAGCCACTCATCTAAATCGCGGTAGCCAAAGGAAACGCTGTGGACAACGGGCACCTGCGTCGCCCCCTGTAGCAAATAGCTTTCTTCACCCGCCCAAATACATTGGGTGCCTATCTGTTGTGTTTCAATCATGCTTCTTCCATCCTTTCAACGTGTTTTTCCCGGCTAAAAAGCAATTTTTAGACAGGATTAACAGGATTTTACAGGATTTTTGAGGCTGATCATGCTTGTATAGCCAAGCTTTCCAAAGCTCGTTCTTTGGCTAAGCTGAAGAACGAGGATTGGAATCCTCGGCTACGTCCCTACCGCAACACCACCTCTGTCCACGCTTCAATCCACGCCTCGCGGTTGGCGCTGATGGTGGCAGGGTCTAGGGTGGCGGGCTTGGCGGGGAGTTGGCTAAATTGGGTGAAGACATCGGGCAAAACGGCCGTTTTATTGGCCGGGTAAACAAACATATTCAGCGGGATATCCTCCTGAAACGGCTTGCCTAGCATAAAATCCACCAACTGCTGTGCTTCGGCTTCGTGCGGCGTGCCGCGCAAAATGCCGACAAACTCAATTTGGCGGAAGCAGGTGCCGTCGCCTACCACGGCAGCGGTTGGCGCCTCGCTCATTGGCTCGGCGGCAAAAAAGACTTCCGCCGGAGGACTACTGGCATAGCTGACCACAATCGGCCGTTCGCCGTCCGACGCCGCCGAGAATTGCCCCCAGTACGCCTCCTCCCAGCCGGCCGTCACCAGTACGTCGTTATCCACAAGCTGCTGCCAATAATCCAGGTAGCCATTCTCGCCAAAGGTTGACACCGTTGCCAGCAAAAAGGCCAGCCCCGGCGTGGAAGTGGCCGGGTTTTGCACCACCGTCAACCCCGCATATGCCGGGTCAACCAAATCGGCCAACGTCTGCGGTGGAGCTAACCCCGCTTCTGTAAACCATGCTTTGTCATAATTCAGGCACACATCGCCAAAATCCATGGGCAGTGCCCGGTTCTGGTCGTCCAGCTTAAGGCTGTCATCAATGTTTGCCAGCTCCGGCGAGGCGTAGGGCAAAAAAATGTCATTTTCCAGGGCGCGGCTGAGAAAGGTGTTATCTACTCCATAGGCCACGTCGGCCAGCGGGTTGTCCCTGGCTAGGATCGCCTGATTGAGCATCGAGCCGCCATCGCCAGCCTTAAAAACCTCAACCGGTATGCCGGTTTCGGCGGTAAACGCTTCCATCGTGGCGGCACTGATTTCAAAGCTGTCGTGGGTCATCAGGCGTAACGTTACTGGTTCGGCCGACCCGCAGGCGGCCAGCAGCAAAATAACGAGCAACCAACCAAATTTTTTAACTATACAGGTGGTGTCCAAGATAGTTGCCAAGCAGGGTGTCATACCCGCGAACGCGGGTATCCATACGCGACCTAACTGGATTCCCGCTTTCGCGGGAATGACAACTGTATAGTTGTTAAATTTTTTCATCTTCGATCTCCTTATTGCAATAAAAAAGCCACCTGTTCGCGCAGGTGGCTTTGGTTTATTCATCGTCACATTCCTACGCCAGCATTATCTGGATCAGGTTAAACGGTTCGCTCCACGTGTTTTAGAAGCATCTCAGCCTGGTGTTGCCCAAGCTCCCGTGTGTTTACTTATTGTAGGAATTATAGCTAAGGCAGCCATTGCGGCAAATTAACGCTTTTATAAAGGAAGTATGGTACTCTAGAGCTATACTATCTTCCCGTTAGACAGTCCTTAAGATTTCGCAAGTAGAGTTGTGAACAAAACGCGAGAGAAAGATAGGACTGCAATACTACATTGCACCTTTCTCTAGACGTTACCACCGTTTGTCAGCGAGATATTGACTGCCTCACGTTATTTGATTTATGAAGGTTCGTCAACGGCCGTTTATCTGGTTTATCATCTTTAGCACTACCACCTGTTTGCTGCTGGGGCTGCATGCCGCCGTTTGGAGCGATGCCGCGCTGTTTGTCCCAGCCGCCGCCACGCAAAGTCAGCCCGCCGTGGAGGGAGCCAGCCGCAGCCGCCTGCTAACCATTAACTGGGGGATGATGGCAGAGGGGGCGCAGCCGGAGCTACAGCTTGATTTATTTGACGGGGTGGTGGTAACGGCCGTTCGTGACCAACTGTTTCGCTCAACGGCCGTTTCTGGCTACGTCTGGCTGGGGCACCTTGCGGGCACACCGACCGACACCGTGACCCTATCGGTGGTGGATGAGGTGATGGTGGGGACGATTGTGTACGGCCAACAAACGTTCCAACTGCGCTATGCTGGCAGCGGGCTGCACACCCTCAGCGAACAAGACGACCGCGCCATTTTTGAGCCAACCGCCGACGATGCCATCCCGATCAACGATGAGTGGGTGCTGACCGTACCTGCCTCGCCATCAACCAGTGCATCGTCAACGACAAACGGCCGTTGTGCAGATGGGCAAGAAACGGGCAGCACCGTAGACCTGCTGGTGGCCTACACCGCCAACGCCGTCGCCGCTGAAGGGGGCAGCGCCGCCATCCAGGCGCTCATCAACAGCCGCGTGGCAGATATGAACCGCGCCAATCAGGACAGCGGCGTTGATTTCACCTTTAACCTGGTTCACGTGCGCGAAACCGACTACGCCGAAACCAAAGACCCCAGCATTGATCTTGCCCGGCTGTTTAACCCCAACGACGGCGAACTAGATGAAATTCTGCTTGCCCGCGACACCTACAAGGCAGATTTAGTGGGTCTCTATATTTCCGAAACGGAAACGGGGTCATGCGGCACGGGCTACGTGACTGGTGGCAGCAGCCATGCCGCATGGGGGATGAACGTCTCGGCGCTTGACCACGCCCTGCCCGGCTATACTTGCGACCCCTATACCCTGGCACATGAATTCGGCCACAACACCGGCAACGCCCACAACCGCGCCAACGCCAGCGTCCCCGGCTATTATCCCTACGCCTACGGCTACCAAGACCCCGACGGCGACTTTCGCACGCTGATGGCCTATAGCTGCCCCAGCGGCAGTTGCCCACGTCTCAACTATTGGTCGAATGTAACAACTACTTACCAGGGGCAGCCGCTGGGAATTGACTACGACGACAACCCCAGCCAGTCGGCCGATAATGCCCGTTCGATGAATAATACGGCCGTTAATGTCGCCAACTACCGCACCAACTGCGCCGAAGAATCCCCCACGCCAACCTATACCCCCACCGCCACCCAAACAGCTACGCCAACCCGAACGCCAACCAAAACTGCGACACCCACGCCCACGGCTACGGCTTCAGCCACCCCAGCCCAAACCCCAACGGCTACGGCTTCGGCAACGGCCGTTAATGTCCAAACCACCACCACCGCCACCCCTACCCCCCATCGCTACCTCATCTATCTGCCGCTCACCGTTCGCCAGCCATAGCCATTTCCCGATTTGGCGTGCTTGCTTTATACTACTGCCATCTTGAATGTGGAGTAAGTAAGTACATGGAGAATGAAGTGAAAAACGGCCGTTTGTCCATCCAAACCGCCTTTCAAACCGCCCAACAGCAGAACCGCGCCGCCCTCATGCCCTATTACACCCTCGGCTACCCCGACCGCGCCACCAGCTTGGATGTCGTTGAAGCCATCGCTCCCTACAGCGACCTGCTTGAGCTAGGCGTTCCCTTTAGTGACCCCTTGGCCGATGGCCCCACCGTTCAGCACAGCACCCAAGTTGCGCTGCAAAACGGTACCACCCTGGCCGACTGCCTCAAGATGGTAGCAGAACTGCGTCAGCGCGGCATGACAACCCCTGTTCTGCTGATGGGCTACCTGAACCCGTTTATGGCCTATGGGCTGGACAAGCTTATGGTCGATGCCGTTGCCGCTGGGGTGCAAGGATTCATCGTGCCCGATTTGCCGCCGGAAGAGGCCGATGAAATGGAAGCTGCTGCAGCAGCTTCCGGGCTAGTGTTGGTTCACTTTCTTGCCCCCACCAGCAGCCCTGGCCGTATTGACAACGTGACCCAACGCGCTACCGGGTTTATCTACCTCGTCAGCCTCACAGGCGTGACCGGTGCCCGCAGTAGCCTTTCCAGCGATCTTGCCGCCTTTGTGGAGCGTGTCCGTGTCAAGGCCAACGTACCGCTGGCGATTGGCTTTGGCATTAGCACCCCAGAACAGGCTGCCGCCGTCGGCCACATGGCCGATGGGGTCATTGTGGGCAGTGCGCTGATTAATGCGACAAACCGCGCCGAACATGACAAAGCTGCCGCTGCTGCCCAATTTGTGCAGTCGCTGGCCGAAGCTGTAGCGAATTGAGAATTGAAGCTGGGAATTGAGTCTGCTGTTCTCAATTCTCAACCCTCAATTCCCCATTCCCAATTCATTTATGCCCAATCATCTCCAAAACGAAACCAGCCCCTATTTACTACAGCACGTAGATAACCCCGTAGAGTGGTATCCGTGGGGGGAAGAGGCAATTAACCGCGCCAAAGCCGAGGACAAGCCGATTTTCCTGAGTATCGGCTATGCGGCGTGCCATTGGTGCCATGTGATGGCACATGAGTCGTTTGAGGATGAAGAAACGGCCGTTTTTCTCAACCGCCACTTCATCAGCATCAAAGTAGACCGCGAAGAACGCCCCGACCTCGACCAAATCTACATGACCGCCGTTGTCGCCCTCACCGGGCAGGGAGGGTGGCCGATGACCGTTATCCTGACCCCCGACGGCAAGCCGTTTTTTGGCGGCACCTATTACCCCCCTACGCCACGTTACGGGATGCCCAGCTTCAAGCAGGTACTTGCCAGCATTGCTAACGCTTGGCAAACGCGGCGCAGTGAAATTGACGACAGTGCCGACAAAATTGCTGGTCATTTGCGCCAGGGGTTTGCCCTGCAAGGGGAAAGTGAGCAGCTCGACGAAAATCTGTTTGGCCGCGCTTTGGGCGGCATTCTCCAAAGTTTCGATTCTGACTTGGGCGGTTTTGGCGATGCCCCCAAATTCCCGCCTTCGATGACCCTTGAATTTTTGCTGCGCGTCTATCTCCAGCGCGGTGATGGCATGGCACGCCATATGGCTGAACACACGCTGACGCAAATGGCGTTTGGCGGGATGTATGACCAGGTAGGGGGCGGTTTTGCCCGCTATTCCACCGATGCCCAATGGCTGGTGCCCCATTTTGAGAAGATGCTTTACGACAACGCCCAGCTTGCCCGTGTTTATCTCCACGCCTGGCAAATCACGGGCAAGCCACTTTATCGCCGCATTGTCGAGGAGACGCTTGATTTTGTGGTGCGCGAACTGCGCCACGCCGACGGTGGCTTTTACAGCAGCTATGATGCCGACAGCGAAGGGGTGGAGGGCAAATTTTACGTCTGGTCGGCGGCGGAAATTCGGTCGCTGCTGGGGGATGAGGCGGCGTTGTTTATGCGCGTTTATGGGGTGAGCGAGCGGGGCAATTGGGAAGGCCACAACATTCTCCATTTGCCGCGTGATCCCGATGAGGTGGCGGAGGAGTTGGGGATTGAGCCAGCAGTTTTGCAGCAGCGGCTGGCGGCGGCGCGACAACTGCTCTATGCGGCGCGGGCGCAGCGTGTGTGGCCGGGGCTGGATGACAAGGTGCTAACGTCGTGGAATGGGCTGATGCTGGCGGCCTTTGCCGAGGCGGGGCGGCTGCTCAATCGGCCGGATTATACAACAGTAGCGGTGCAAAATGCGTTGTTTTTGTCTGGGGTGATGCGGGGGGAAAACGGCCGTTTATTCCGCACCTGGAAAGCGGGAGCGCAGCCCAAATACAACGGCTACCTCGAGGATTACGCCTATTTGGCCGACGGCCTGCTGGCGCTCTACCACACCACCTTTGACGAACGCTGGTATGCCTGGGCGCGGGAATTAGCCAGTCTCATGCTGACTCATTTTGCTGATGAGGCCACGGGAGGCTTTTTCGACACATCGGACGACCACGAGGCATTAATTCATCGCCCCAAGGATGTGCAGGACAACGCGGTGCCAAGTGCAAACGCAATGGCGGCTGGGGTGCTACTGCGGCTGGGGTTGTATGAGGGAAACGGCCGCTTTTGGGACATGGCCGAACGTGCGGTAGCCTCCCTCTACGAACCGATGGCAAAATACCCCACCGGTTTTGCCCAATGGCTGTGCGCCGCCGCCTTTATCATGGGCAACCCGCAGGAGCTTGCCATTGTCGGCGACCACGGCCTGGACGACACCGAAAGCCTCATCGCCACCGCCTTTGCTACCTACCGTCCTAACCTCGTTGTAGCTGTCGGGCAGTCTGGCAAAACCATCCCCCTGCTTGCCAACCGCGATATGCTAGACAACCAAGCCACCGCTTATCTCTGCCAGCGTTTCGTTTGCCAACGCCCCGTCACTGCACCAACTGCCCTGGCAGCACAACTCGAAGTCTAAAGAAACTGTATGATGTCTGTGTGTCCACAACGGTATTTAGTCCGAATATTTGTTGACGTAGATCGGCCGTTACCTGAGATTGTGACCATTTATCGAACCAGCAAAATTGATAAATACTGGAGATAACTATCCCATGCGAGTGATTTACGACAAACAGACTGATACATTAACTATTATTTTTAAAGAAGGAAAAGTTTTGGAGAGCGACGAAGAGAAGCCTGGCGTAATTTTGGATTACGATGATTTGGGCAACATTGTCTCGATGGAAATCTTGGACGCATCTCAACGAATCCAGCAGCCGCATCAAATGGTGTATGAGCTGGCTGGACTTGAACAATAACTTGTTATGCCAAAAATGGGGGGAAATAGGCTAGAAAACAACCTGTTTGCGGACAAATGATGATTGACAAAAACCTTCCCACAGCCCAGGCCATTGCTGCCCACGCTGCCGACTTGCACCGCAGTGCCATTGTGATTGATGGTCACTGCGACATTTTGGTGCCGCTGGCCGATGGCAAAATTCGGCTGGGGGAGCCAGTTGTCTTGCCTGACCCAGCCACGTGGGAGCCACCGCTGGGGTTGATGGGCGGAGCCACGGGGGATTTGGCAGGGATGTCACCCCACAGCTACTATTTTAGCTGCGCCAGGCAGTACAGCATCCCGCAGTGGCAGGCGGGTGGGGTGACGGTGCAGGCGTGCGCCATTTTTCTGGAAGACCACCAGCTTGAGCGGGCTTTGCAGCGGGGGTTGGAAATGGCGTGGTGGCTGCATAAGGAGGTGGCGGAGAATGAGGGGCTGGAGATGATAACGGCCGTTTCCGACATCCACCGCCTTAAAGCAAACAACCAATGTGGCCTCATTCTCGCCTTTGAAGGGTTCGAGCCGCTCGGCTTCGACCTTCGCTTCCTCGACATCTTCTACAAGCTTGGTCTGCGCCTCGCCAGCCTCACCCACAACCGGCGCAACTATTTTGCCGACGGCTGGCAATCCCACATCCACCTTGGCGGTCTCACCGCCCTGGGCAAACAAGCCATTCGGCGCATGAACGAGCTGGGCATCGTCATTGATTTGGGTCACATGAGCCAGATAGGCTTTTGGGAAATCATGGAACTGTCCACCGACCCCGTGGTACTGTCCCACACCAGCGTCCGCAAGCTGTTTCCGGCCAAACCCGAAGACAGCCCCTGGCACCCGGCGCGGGACGTGTCGCGGGGGCATGAACGGCTGCGGCTGCTGGCCGACAAAGGGGGTGTGGTGGGCATCATCTTCTACGGCAACGAGGATGTGGCCGAGGTCATTGCCGACATGGAATATGCGCTAAATCTGGTTGGCCCCGACCACGTGGCATTGGGCAGCGACTTTTACGGGCTGGATGGTGCGCCACGTGGGTTAGAAACAATTGATAAACTGCCCCGCCTCACGGAAGCGTTGGTGCGACGCGGGCACACAGACGAAACAATTCGCAAAGTGCTGGGAGAAAATTATTTGCGGGTTTTTGCGCGGGTGTGGAAATGAATGTTTGCCTAAAGTAAGCAGGCGCCAGGGAGAATGAGATAGAATCCTCGTTTGTGTTTTTAACGCTATCTTCTATTTAGGTGAGAAAGTGGAGAACAAAAATGCAAAAAAGGTTTCCTTGGCTAATCGTCTTGATCATTCTATTGGGCACCTACTTTTTGTGGCGCATACTCAGCCAACCTGTCCCAGCCGCTGCCCCACCTGAAGTTGTGCCCACGGCAACGGCCGTTCCCACACCAACCCCCTTCCAAAATCAGCCAGAAGCAAAGGTAGACAAGGCTTTTACCGGCTTAGAACAAATTTATTACAACAGCGAAGGTGACTTTTCCCTGCTGCTGCCCGTAGATTGGCTTGCCAACGAGGCCGAATCAACTCCCTTGGGCAACCAATATACTCTCAGTTCTGAGGCAGGAAGTGACAGCCGTATTCTCATCACAGCCGCCGATACAACCCAGGAAGCCGTGCTGGCGCAGGTGATGTGCGCTGGCTGTGAGGTGAAAGCTGAAAAGGAAATTATCTTGCAGAACAGTCAGGTTGCTTCGCAACGTATAAGTCTAAAAGGGCCAAACCTGGTGCGCGATGTGGAATGGTTTTTCATACACCAGGGCGACAAATTGGTCGTTCTGTCCATCAACAACCCCAAGACACATGAATCATTAGAGGCCATTATCCACTCCTTTACCCCAGGCCAGTTGACAGATGTGGGCATTGAAGCCCTGGTTGCTGTTCAGGCGGCACGGATTCACTTGGCCGGGCAATCCGGGGTAGACCCTCTCAACGTGGTTGTGGAGAGTATGGAGGCGCATGAGTGGAACAACACCTGCATGGGGATTGCCTTGCCCCAAGAGTTGTGCCAGGAAAACGTGCCGACAAAAGGCTACATCATGAAGCTGCGTTTGGGTGGACAGCTATACGATTATCAGGTGCGCGAAGACGGCACGTTAGCCGCGCCAGAGTTTCCCTTTGGTTAGCGAGTGGGGCGAAACGGCCGTTAATTTCCACCTAACGCGGACAAGCCACAACCAAAAAGGCAACAAACTACAGATGGACACAGATACACACAGATAGGAAAAATCCGCGTTCATCCGTGTGTATCTGTGGTTTATTTTCTTGTTCAGTGTACAAAATTCTCGTCGTTAAGGTACTACGTCTTTTGCCGGACTACGCCAGTAAAAAAAGGTGTAAACACAGATGGGAGGAACACGGATAGAAAGTAGAA
>JAGQGA010000003.1 GCA_020432595.1 Anaerolineales bacterium
CATCCGGCGGCCGCGCCGCCACCGACAGCGCCCACAACGCCACCAGTGCCGCCACCAAATTCACCCCCGACTCCAACGCATCGGACAATAGCCCCACCGAACCCGTTAAAAAGTAGGCTGCTGCCTTTAGCCCAATCGTCGCCAAAGCTGCCGCCACCGACAGCCAGGCAAAGCGTGTTAATTGATAGTTTGATTTACTCATCTGCGTGATCGTTCACAAACACCTTCATGGTCTAACGGGAGATTGGGGATTGGAGATTTTGAATCTCCAATCCCCAATCTCCTAATCCCGATCTTCTTCTTCCTGCCGGGGCAGAAAACAACATCATCATTTTCTCATTTTTCCCCCATAGCTGTTTTTTGGCAAATAGATATAATGTCAGCAGGGAGCCGACAGGAGTCAACGAAAAAAATGGTGATTTTGCTTTTTATCGCCGGGCTTGTTTTTCTAGTCGTGGGCGCGGAGTTGCTGGTAGGGGGTGCCTCCCGCCTTGCCGCCGCCATTGGGATTTCTCCCCTTATCATCGGGCTAACCGTCGTTGCCTTTGGTACCAGTTCCCCAGAACTGGCCGTGAGCATCAAGGCAGCCTATGCTGACCAGGCTAGCATTGCTGTGGGCAATGTGGTCGGCAGCAATATTTTCAATGTTCTCTTTATTTTGGGGCTTTCAGCCATTGTCGCACCCCTTATCGTTTCCAAACAGCTCATCCGGCTGGACGTGCCGCTGATGATTGGGGCATCGGTGTTGATGCTGCTGCTGGGATTAGACGGCCGTTTAGGTCGCCTCGATGGCATCCTGATGTTTGGCGGCCTGCTGGCCTACATCTGGTTTCTCATTGTCCAAGGGCGCAAAGAGGCATCCAACGAAAGTGAATATGAGCAGGCACTGCCGGCCGGAGCGCGGCAATGGCTCCAAACCGTTGGCAAAATTGTCATTGGGCTGGGCTTGCTTGTTCTTGGCTCGCAGTGGCTGGTGGACAGTGCCGTAGCCTTTGCCCATTATCTGGGTGTCAGCGAACTGGTCATTGGTCTAACGATTGTGGCGGCTGGCACGTCGCTGCCGGAGCTAATGACCTCAGTCGTAGCCTCGCTGCGTGGGGAGCGGGACATAGCCGTGGGCAATGTGGTGGGCAGCAACCTGTTCAACATTTTGGCGGTGATGGGGGTCGCAAGCATTGTGTCGCCACATGGAATTGAGATACAAACGGCCGTTCTGCGCTTCGATATCCCCATCATGATCGCCGTCGCCCTCATGTGTCTGCCCATCTTTTTCACCGGCGGTGTCATCGCCCGCTGGGAAGGGGCACTGCTCTTCGGCTATCAAATCGCCTATACCCTCTATCTCATCCTGGCCGCCAGCCAGCATCAATCCCTCGCCACCTTCGGCACCATCATGCTCATCGTCATCGTCCCGCTAACGATCATCGCGCTGGGCGTAACCACGTTTCAGGCTTGGCAGCAGCGGCACCAAGCCGTTGCCTAACTGACCAAACCTCCGAGGTTTTTGAAACCTCGGAGGTTTATCAAAAAAGCTAGGCAAATTACGCAAATACGGCTACATTAGAGTCTTAAATGGGCGGTTGTTAACGGCCGTTTATCACCCCACCACACCCTTTATCACAAAAGCAACCAATTTCGCAAGGAGGTACTGCTTACTGAGCAACCGCCAACAACAAATCTACAGACAGCGCAAATAACCATTTATTAAAGAGGAGAAGGAAATGAACTTAAAGAAATTTGGGCGTTGGTTTTTGTATGGTGCAATCATCAGCTTGTTAGCTGCGTGCAGCAGCGGCGGCAACGCTGAACCAGGCGCACCCCTATCTGAAATTGGCGAAGGCGAAGGAGCCGTCTCCATCGTCGCTTGGGCCGGGTACATCGAACGGGGCGAAACCGACCCCGCCTATGACTGGGTAACAGACTTTGAAGCCGAAACCGGCTGCCAGGTCAGCGTCAAAGTCGCCGCCACCTCCGACGAAATGGTGGCACTCATGAACGAAGGCGGCTTTGACCTCGTCACCGCCTCCGGCGATGCCAGCCTCCGCCTCATCTCTGGCGGCACGGTGCAAGAAATCAACACCGACCTCATCGAAGGGTGGTCAACCATCGAACCCAAGCTGCAAAGTGCCGCCTGGCACACCGTAGACGGCAAACATTATGGTGTCCCCTACCAGTGGGGTTCCAATGTCCTCATGTACAACACCGAAGCCTTTGCCGGTGCTGCTCCCGACAGTTGGAACGTGGTCTTTGAGGAAATGACCCTCCCCGATGGGCAATCCAACACCGGGCGTGTTCAGGCTTTCGATGGCCCCATCTACATCGCCGATGCCGCCCTTTACCTTAAATACCATCAACCCGAACTCGGCATTGAAGACCCCTATGCCCTGACACGGGAACAATTTGATGCCGCCCTTAATTTACTGCGGGAGCAGCGCAAACTGGTGGGTCGTTACTGGCACGACGCTTTCATCCAAATTGATGATTTCACCAACGAGGGTGTGGCCGCCTCCAGCTCCTGGCCGTTCCAAGTCAACATTCTCCAGTTCAGCGGTGAACCCATCGCCAGCGTCATTCCCGTTGAAGGGGCCACCGGCTGGGCCGACACCACCATGATGCACATCAACGCCGAACACCCCAACTGCGCCTACATGTGGCTCAACCATTCTATCAACACGCAATTACAGGGTGATTTGGCCGCTTGGTTTGGCTCGGTGCCTTCCGTGCCGGCCGCCTGTGACGGCAACGAACTACTGACCGCCGAAGGTTGCCAAATCAACGGCATTGACAACTTCGACCGCATCAGCTTCTGGAAAACGCCCGTAGCCGACTGTGGTGATGGCAAAGAATGTGTCCCCTACCATGAATGGGTAACAAACTACGTCGCTGTCATCGGCGGCCGTTAATCGCTGTTTAGCTTATTGGCTGAACCCATAGCTATGGGTTCAGCCGAACATAATTGTGGCAACAACTAATTCACCCGCAATTGAATTCCACAATGTAAGTCGCCTTTTTGGCGATGTGAAAGCCGTTGACCATGTTTCCCTTACGATTGACGACGGTGAGTTTTTCACGTTGCTGGGGCCATCGGGGTCAGGCAAAACAACCTGCTTGCGGATGATTGCCGGGTTTGAGCAGCCCTCAGCGGGTCAGATCAAGCTCTATGGGCAAGACGTGACCAATTTGCCGCCGTATGAGCGGGATGTCAACACCGTTTTTCAGGATTATGCGCTCTTTCCCCATATGACAGTGGGGGAAAACATTGCCTATGGGCTGATGATCAAAAAGGTACCCAAAGCGGAACGGGAGCGGCGAACGGCCGAAATGTTGGAACTCGTCCGCCTGCCGGGGCTGCAAAACCGCAAGCCGTCGCAGCTTTCCGGCGGGCAGCAGCAGCGCATTGCCCTGGCACGGGCGCTCATCAACCGGCCACGGGTGCTGCTGCTGGATGAACCGCTAGGGGCGCTTGATCTCAAGCTGCGGCAGCAGATGCAGGTGGAGCTAAAGGGAATTCAGCACGAGGTCGGCATTACCTTTATTTTTGTGACCCATGACCAGGAAGAGGCGCTGACGATGAGTGACCGAATTGCGGTGTTTAACCAGGGCAAGATTGAGCAGGTTGGCTCTCCGGCTGCCCTTTATGAACACCCAGCGACGCGGTTTGTGGCGACGTTTGTGGGGGTGTCGAATGTGATGGAGGGAGAAACGGCCGTTTCTCTCACCGGCTCCCCCCAAACCTTCTCCGTGCGGCCAGAAAAAATACGGTTGGTCGGGTTGGAAACGGCCGTTTCCCCTGACCACTGCACCACCACCGGCCACGTCGAAGAAGTCGTCTACCTCGGCATGAACACCCGCTACCTCGTCCGGCTCGACAACGGCAGCGAAATCGCCGTTGTTGCCCAAAACCTCGATACCACCTCCATGGATGTGCTGTCAGCACGGGGCAAACAGGTGCGGCTGGTCTGGCCACGTGAATTTAATCGGCCGTTGGCAGAAAAGTAATCAGTAATCGGTAAACAGTAATCAGTAATCAGTCACAAGTCAAACCGATTACCGATTACTGATAACTGTACGCGAAGCGGTCGTAAAACGACATTACTTCTCTAAACATGACCACTTTAACCGAAATACAACCCTCCCTCTGGCGACGACTTTCCACCGCGCTCTACACACGCCCCGGCTGGCTGCTGGCTCTGCTGCTTGGCCCACCCCTATTTTGGATGCTCATCGTCTACGTCGGCTCACTGCTGGCACTACTGCTGCAATCCTTCTTCCACCTCGACAACTTCACCGGGCAAGTAGTGCGCGAACTGTCACTCGACAGCTACCGCGACCTGTTCACCGCCTCCCATTTGGGCATTATGCTCCGCACCACCGGCATGGCCGCTTCTGTCACCATTGCCGCCGCCCTGCTCGCCTTCCCCCTCGCCTTCTACGTTGTCCGCTACGCCTCCCAACGCGGCAAAGCCATTCTTTATCTGGCAATTTTGCTGCCGCTGTGGTCCTCCTACATCATCCGCGTCTACTCCTGGAAGCTGATTCTGGCAAAGGAAGGGGTACTAAGCTGGTTTATCGCCCAGCTTGGGCTAACCCCGGCACTGGATTGGGTGCTGGGACTGCCCGGCATCGGTGGCCCGTCGCTATCGGTTTCATCGCTGGGGCTGTTCCTCGTCTTCCTCTATATTTGGCTCCCCTACATGATTTTGCCCATTCAGGCGGCACTGGAGCGCGTCCCCCATTCGCTGATTGATGCGTCGGGAGATTTGGGCGGACGTCCGTTTACCACCCTGCGCTACATCATCCTCCCCCTCGTCTTTCCCGGCATCGTCGCTGGCTCCATCTTCACCTTCTCCCTCACCCTCGGCGACTACATCATCCCATCCGTCATTGGCGACTCCAGCCCCTTCATCGGGCTGGCCGTCTATAGCTACCAGGGTACATCAGGCAACATTCCCTTAGCAGCAGCGTTCACCGTGATCCCCATCGCTGTCATGGCCGTTTATCTGCTGGGGGCGCGAAAATTGGGAGCTTTCGATGCGCTCTAACCCTTCAATCACCGCCCCTTGGTCACTCAAGTTGGCAACCATCGCCGTGCTGCTTTTCCTGCACGGCCCCTTTGCCATCGTCATGCTCTACGCCTTCACCACTGATGAGGCTGCCTTTACCTTCCCCCCGCCGGGACTAACGCTCAAATGGTTTGGCGTGGCCTGGAACCGCACCGACCTGTGGCAAGCGCTCACACTCTCGGTGCAGGTAGCACTCATTGCCACAACCATGGCCCTGATATTGGGAACGCTGGCCGCCGCCGCCGTTTATCGCAGCCGCTTTTTTGGCCGGGAAGCGATCTCCTTCCTGCTGGTGCTGCCCATCGCCCTGCCCGGCATCGTCACCGGCATCGCCCTGCGCTCCATGATGGGGCTGCTAAATTTGTCGTTTTCGTTTTGGACCATTGTCATCGGGCACGCCACCTTTTGCGTGGTGGTGGTCTACAACAACGTGCTGGCGCGTTTTCGGCGAACCGGCCGTTCGCAAATTGAGGCTTCGATGGATTTGGGAGCCGATGGCTTCCAAACGTTTCGCCATGTGGTGCTGCCCAACATCGCCACGGCGCTGCTGGCCGGGGGCATGTTGGCTTTTGCCCTGTCGTTTGACGAGGTCATCGTGACCACCTTTACCGCCGGACAGCAATCCACCCTCCCCATCTGGATTTTTAGCCAGCTTACCCGCCCCCGCGACCGGCCGGTGACAAACGTGGTGGCGTTTTTGGTAGTGACATTAACGGCCGTTCCCATCCTCTACGCCCACCGGCTGACGCAAGAAAAATAAAAATAATCGGAAATGGAGATTGCCGCCACGCCAAGTTGATGCCCAAACGAGTACAACACGACTGTGACATAAAAACGGCCGTTTTTACCGCAAAAACAACTCCACCACCGGCACCGCCACAGCCGGTTTCTGAACTGGCAGCTCCAGCGTCAGCGTATTGGGCGGCATTCCCTTTGGCGCAATGGTGCTGGGGTTATTATTGTCATGTTCGTGCAGCAGCAGTTCCGACGCATCATGCAGAAATTGGGCATAGGCCACTTTGCCCGCCAGCCCCGGCAGGTGCAAATCGCGGAACGGGTAGGCAAACAGATGCACATAGAGCCGCTTGCCGTTTTGCGTCAGGCGGCAATCTGGCGGAGCCACAAAATCGCTGGGGCCACAGCCATAAATCGCCCGACCGTGCAGCCGCAGCCACTCCCCCATCGCCGCCAACCGTTCGCTGGCACGAGGTTCGAACTCTCCCCGGCCGTTTGGCCCCACATTCAACAGCACATTTCCGTCCTTCGCCACCGTGTCCACCAGCATTTGAATCAGCATCTCTGGCGATTTCCAGTTCAAATTGTCACGGTGATACCCCCAACTACCGTTGAGCGTCTGGCACGCTTCCCACACCACCCGCTGCCCATCCACCTCCACCGCGCCAAACGGCTGGTACTGCTCCGGCGTTTCAAAATCACCGGGCAAATCCAGCCGGTTGTTGACCAAAATCCCTGGCTGCAGTTCACGCACCATCGCTAGTAGCTCTTCTGAATGCCAATCGTTGCGCCCCTTGCCCTTGGCCCAACCCCAATCCATGTAGGGGTAGCTAAAGTCAAACCAGATGACGTCAATTTTGCCGTAGCGGGTGAGCAGTTCCCGCGTTTGCCCGTGCAGATAGGCGCGGTAACGGGCCATGTCGCGGCCGGCTTCCTGCTGGCGAAAAGCCAGGTCATCGCGCAGCGGATGCAGCCCGTCAACGGGATAATCGGGGTGGTGCCAGTCAATGAGCGAGTGGTAGAAGCCAATTTTTAGTCCGGCGGCGCGAAAGGCAGCGACGTAAGGCGCAATGAGGTCGCGGCCATAGGGGGTGTTGGTGGCTTTGTAGTCGGTGAGATCGGAGTCCCACAGGCAAAAGCCGTCGTGATGCTTGCTGGTAAGCACAACATATTTCATCCCGGCGGCCTTGGCCTGCTGCGCCCACGCTTCGGGATCGTAGAGGTCGGGGTTGAAATGATCAAAATATTTTTGGTACGCTTCGTTGGAGATGCGTTCGTGGTTGCGTATCCATTCATGCCGGGCAGGAAGGGCATATAGCCCCCAGTGAATAAAGAGACCAAAGCGGTCGTGGGTAAACCAAGTTGTATGACTCATGGGTTTGTAGGGAGAGTAGAGGGATAAACGGCCGTTCACAACCCTCCTCTCATACTATAAAATACGATTATCCGAATCATACGAAATTCAGAAAAAAGGTCAAACGATGACACCTACCATCAAAACGCACAAACGTAGTCAGGTAACGATTCCACAAGCCGTGCGAAACAGCTTTGCCGTAGACAACGGTGACGACAACTTCGTCCGCAGGGAGATCAAGACCAGTGCCCCCAGTGCCAGCCAGGCAAATCGCTGATCCAAGTGCGCTTGATCGCCTGTTATGTGGTAAGCTAGATGATGTAATAAACGGCCGTTTGTTCCAACCCAACCCATCTTTTGGCAAACGACCCAACTTAGCTTTTAAACCATGATCCAAACAAACCAACTTCCAACTTCCGACAAACCCGCTCTTCGTTTTGGCGAATTCGTCGCCCTCACCGCCTCCATGATCGCCCTCGTTGCCCTCTCCACCGATGCCATGCTCCCCGCCCTATCAACCATTGGGCTAGAATTAGGGGCACGGCAAGCCAATGACAACCAGCTTATCATCTCCCTCCTCTTTTTCGGCATGGCACTGGGGCAACTTATCTACGGCCCCCTTTCCGACAGCACCGGCCGCAAGCCAGCCATCTATCTTGGCTTTCTCATTTTTATGCTTGGCTGCCTGCTCGCCATTTTTGCCCCCTCCTTCCAAGTCATGCTAATCGGCCGTTTTTTGCAGGGGATGGGCGTGGCCGGCCCGCGCAGTGTCGCCACGGCCCTGGTACGCGATCAGTACGAAGGGCGTGGCATGGCGCGGGTTATGTCCTTTGTCATGGCCGTCTTTATTCTCGTTCCCATCATTGCTCCCTCCATCGGCCAGGCAATTGTTCTCTTGGTCAACTGGCGCGGTATTTTTGTACTATACCTGCTGCTGGCGATCATCGTCTCGATCTGGTTCGCCATCCGGCAGCCAGAAACGCTCCCGCCTGAGCGACGCATTCCCTTTACCGTGATGCGCCTGCGCCATGCCTTTGCTGAAGTGCTAACCAACCGCATAACTTTTGGCTACACGATAACAGCTGGGTTTGTCTATGGTGCCTTTCTCGGCTACCTCAACTCAGCTCAGCAAATTTTTCAGCAAACTTATGGGCTTGGAGAACGGTTTCCGCTCTATTTTGCGACGTTGGCATTTGGTAGCGGTGCGGCTTCTTATCTAAACGGCCGTTTCGTCCTCCAATATGGCATGAGAAACCTCAGTCACCGCGCCCTGCTGGTCAACACCACCCTCTCCTCCCTCATATTCCTCTTTGCCCTCACACAAGGTGGCCTCCCCCCGCTGTGGCTTGTCACCATTTACTTTATCATTATCTTCTTTACCATTGGCATGTTGTTTGGCAACCTCAATGCTCTCGCTATGGAACCCCTCGGCCACATTGCCGGTGTTGGTGCAGCAGTCATTGGCTCATTATCCACCTTACTCTCCACGATACTCGGCACCATTGTCGGGCAGAATTTTAACGGCACAATTCTCCCTCTCGTTGGCGGATTTGCTATTCTCGGTCTGCTCTCGCTGGCTGTCACAAGCTGGGCGGAAGCAGGCCACCAAAGAATAGCCTAGATTATGCTTGAGTTTATAATAAGTTCAGTTATATTGTTTGAAAATTTCGTGTAGGTGTGCAACACACGCCAACAAACCTCAAGCATTTAGGTTATCCACCCACCCCAAAACACTCGCTGTTTCTCCACACGAGGAGATGGAACGCTCAATCGCTCAATCTCCTAATCCCCAAACGTGCCGGTTCTTGCTCTGGCAATTAACGTCCGTTAACCACTGTCTTTAGACTTGAGTTTATAATAAGCTTAGTTATACAACTGATATATTTCGTGTAGAGGAGCCATCCTGCACACACTTCCCCATCCATTTGTGAAAAAAACGTAAAAACAGCCTCTCCAGGAAAGAATCCTCACCCCCTGTCCGTCATTTTCATCAAACGGCACCAAACAATTAGCGATCAATTAACGGCCGTTTCCTATCATACCCAACATCACCATCACAGCAGCCCACACCTCAAAACGTAGCGGAATCCAACAGTACGTAACGGCAACGCCACCAGCAGTGTATCGGTAACGCTTGCCCCGTATCGGAGAAATGTCTGTCATGCCCAACTCACTTTTTAGTGAAGCAATCAACCCTGCTTCCCTCTACATCGTCACCCCTAATCCCGACCACATCGCCTACCCCATGACCAAGCTCGCCGCCAACCGCGAACTCCTTCGCGCCATCCAGCGTGGCAACAGGACTAGTCCAAGCGGCAGCAATGAAACCGAACAGCCAGTCCCCGTCTCACCCGACAGCACCCTCATCCCCGGCCGCCTCTACCCCTCCTCGGCCGACGACACCACCTGGTTTTATTTGCCGGAATATGAGCTACACGCCAAAAACGGCCGTTATACCACCGCCCTCAAATGGCGCGAAGCCAGCGACGACCCCAACGGCCCCCTCGGCTGGTTCACCCTCAAACTCACTCCCCAGCCTGCCCCTAGTTGGCCCGAACCGTATCGTGAAGCAAAATGGCGCGACATTCAAAACCGCTACACGCAGTTCCAATTTCAGCCTGACCACCAAAGGCTACTCATCGAGCAAATCGCTACCGACACCGGCTACAGCGAAGCCCGCCTCCGCGCCCTGCTCACTGGGCAAGCCAGCCGCCAGCCCATCCCCCACCAGCCCGTGGCTCGCCTCGGCTACCGCCTTGCCATCGCCGCCAGCCATCCCACCCTCGCTGGCGATTGGGTCAACGTAGACCCCAATACCAGCGGCATGACCCGCCTCACCATCGGCCAAAACGACGCGGGCTACAGTTTCCACGGCTATGGCAAATGCCACCCCCAAGATTGCGACTGGGGCGAAATTTCCGCCGCCCCTGTCACCGTCGGAGCCGACCAGCTTTGGGGTTCCTACAATTTTGGCTTCAAGAAAACCCACATCACCGTCCGCCCCGACGGCGACGAGTTGGAAGCGACCGTGGTCAACGACTACGCCGACAACGACGGCCGTACCGACCGCACCGACTTCTACCGTCTGCGCCGCGCCGACGCACCGCAAGCCAGCCCGCTGCTGTGGCAGCCGCTGGGGGCGCTCAACGAAAACGAAACCGGCGTTTGGCACTGCCGCCTCCCCATCTACCAGGTCGAAGAGTACGACCGCCTCTACCAAATCCTCACCGACCCCGCCTTCGATGCTCAGCTAGAAATTCGCAGCAGCGGCACCGTCGGCTACTACACCTGGCGGCAATTTGCTCGTTGGTCGGGGCGTTTGAGCGGTATGAACGGCCGTTCCCTCAACCTCATCACCCCACCTACCGCCGCCATCAGCAGCCTCAACCTGGGCAACATCGCCACCAGTAGCAACCTCAGCGCAATTTTGGCAAATTTGGGGGCAATGGAAACGGCCGTTTCCCTTCCCACCGTCACCCCCACCATCAACACCAGCCTCGTCACCAACCCCGACATTCTCGACATCATCCGCAACAGCGACTACGCCATAGACTGGGGCAGCATTCGGCGGCCGACATTGCCCGCAGGCATCTACACCAACCCCAACAACCCCCAACAACCCGCCCTCATCCGCGTCCCCGCCGAAGCCATCCAGCTTGTTGCCCCCTTCCGCTTCGACCCCACCGCCCACGCCTACCTCTTCGACGCGCCGCAAAACCCTTCCCAAAACCACATCCTTCTCCCCGACGACATCTTGTTCGAGGGCGACACCGTTACTTTCTACCGCGACTCCACCCTGCGCGACCAAATCTACTACGAGCCGCAGGCGTTCCAACTGGCTCGCGTAACCGATGCCCCCTACGAACCCGACCTCATGCTCCTGTTCCAAAACGTGCTGGCCGAAGAGCAACTGCTCTATCAGGTTGAACTCACCTTTCACGTCCAGCCTCAAATTGACCAACGGCTGCTCAACATCGCCCAGGAAAAATACGGCGGTGAGGCTCGCTTCACCGCCCTCAACCCCGTCAGCAGCACTCTCTTGCTCAACCTGCCGCTCGATGCCACCAATGGCGATCCCCAGCCCATTACCCAGGAAGCCGCCATCAGCTTTGACGAAGGCATCCGCCACAGCGTCACCCTCAGCGACACCGAATTTGAGCGCGTCATGCTGGGGTTCCGCAGCCCGGCCGGACTGGGGCTGGTTGGCACCGTGCAGGCCACCCTGTTCGACGGCACCGCCGCCGACATTCCCGTTGAACTTTCACTCACCCAAACGCTGGGGCTGCCATTTGACCGCCTCTTCTTGGGGCCAGTGGACGGGCAACCCAGCCGCTACCGCGTCCAGCTAACCAACCGCATCGAAAGCCCCGTCCTCATTAGCAGCCTGTATGGAGTGCAGGTTGGCACTCGCTTCGCCTATCCTCAGCACCTCATCCTGCCCAATGGCACCACCACCAGCAGCGCCACCGTCCAGCCCGGCGAAACCGTCATCATCGAATATCTGGTCGCCCCCAACGATGGCCCCGTGGCCGACATCGCCCCGCTGCTGGAAAGCTCGGTGCTAATCAACCACGCTCAGCTTTGGCCGCTGCTCATGTTTAACGAAGGGTACACCAGCCACACCTTTGACCTATCGGTGAGCATGGATGCCGCCTTTTTCAACAGCCCGCCGCCTGATGGCATGGCTCCACTAGCTGGGGTGCGGGTAGAGTTTGAGCCGGAAACGGCCGTTATTCTCACCCCCGACCAACTCGCCACCACCGCCACCCTGCGAATGCCGCTGCTCCCCTGGCTGCTCCAGCAAGATGCACAGCAATACCGCTACCGCGTCACCAATCTGTACTTAACCACCGAAGGGGTGAAACTTGGCACGCCAACGGAATGGACAGCCCAAATGGGCAACACACCGCTCACCATCATACCTGCCATGCCCTCCTAACGACATAAGAGCCATGTCATTCCGAACGAAGTCTTCGGAGTGAGGAATCTTTCGGCTCGCATCAGACAAGATTCCTCGGGGGACCTCGGAATGACACTGGATCGCAACCATTTCGGTTAACGAAAATGCTTCAACTACCAGCAACCCTAAACGAAAACGGCCTCACCACCTTCCGCGACCATCGGGACGGCGAGATTGTCTACTGCCTGCCCTCCCATCTCACCGTGTCCGAAACGGCAGCCGACCCAACGCAACCCGACTTCTTCCTCCTGCGCCACCACGCCGACCACGACACCACCAGCGGTGGCCTCCTGCGCGTCGGGCTGGAACTGGCAACAGACGAGGACACAGATTCATCCGCGTTCGTCGGCGTTTGTCCGCGTCCCATCCTTCCCCCCCTCCACACCGCCCACTTCCGCCTCCGCCTCCGCAGTTGGCTGGAAGGCAATGCCGACGAAACCAGCGATTGGCAGCCGTTGCTCAGCCTCACCCCGCTGGTCGCCAGCAAACCCCTCACCCCCCACGAAAGCCAGCTTTTGCAGGCCATGCTCGAAGACGGTGCCGGGGTTGTCGAAATTGAACTCAGCCTCGGCTACCGCGCCCTCACCGCCCCCCTTCCCTGGCTCGCCACTGCCCAAACCACCCCCTTATGGGAAGCGCTCCACGCCACCCTCGGCAGCGGCTCCCACCCTGTCGCCGAAGTCGTCGCTGCCTTCCTCTCCCTGCCCACCGCCGTCATCAGTTGGCAATCGTTCGCTGGCGAAACCACCCCCACCGCCGAACTCACCGAAACCCTCCTCACCCAACTCGCCCACCACGCCCTTGAAACCTGGTTTGAAGAATGGGACGCAGATTTAACTGATTTACCTGATCGTAATGATACAGATGTCATTCCCGCGAAGGCGGGAATCCATCTGGGTAGCGCATGGATACCCGCGAACGCGGGTATGACAACCAACCAACTAAAAAATCAGGCAAATCAGGTAAATCTGCGTCCTATTTCTTCCCTTCCCCCCACCTACAGCTGGGATTTGCGCCTGCCGCGCCTAACAACCGTGCAGCATACCCTCACTTGGTCTGTCACCGAACTGTACCAAGCACTCACAGACCCGGCGCAGCAGCAAAAGCTATTTCCTGTGGTGGGTACACTCAGTCCATTCGCCCCGGCCACCGTCCACCTCGTCAACAGCCTCCCCTTCGACCCCGCCTTTTTGCGTCAGGTGCAGGTGGACGTGCGCTACCCTGGTCTGACGGGCGTGCCGCAGTACCGCAGCTTCACCTTCAACGGCAGCCAGCCCGTGCAGTCGTTCACCTTCACCTATCCCGCCCTGACAACCCCCCTCGACTTGGCGGCACGGTTGACGGCAACGCTGGCTCCCAAAGGGGGCATCGGTTGGCCGGCCGTTTGGCGACGCGACTTTGTTCCTGTAACAGGATTGGTGGTGGAAATTGACCGAGAGCTGGCGGGGATGGAATTTGTGCAGGTGGCAGTCGAGGGCATGATTTTCACCGACACCCCCCAACTCAACCTGACGTTGTGGCAGGAAGGGGAATTGGAAGCGGCGGCGGCATTAACGGCCGTTTCCCCCACCACCGCCATCGCCCTACCCAATACTGGTGCAGACGCAACATTTTACGTCTACGTCGGGGATGGGTCCGGTAAAGACGCAAAATTTTGCGTCTCTACGACACCCGCCAAACCCGTCACCATCACCACCTACGACCTCGAACCCAAACAACCCGACATCATCACCATCCAGCGCGGCACCGACAACCACGCCTTTCTTGGCATTGAACTGGCAAAACTGGACGACGACAACACCGTTTTCTACACCCTCGAACCCGACCAGCCCCGCACCTGGTCATTTTTCCGCCGCACCCTGTTCCAACCCGTCCGCTACCGCTACCGCCTCCACACCGTCCCCACCGACCCCAACGGCAACACCCTGCCGCTGGTGTTGGGGGAGTGGGTGGAGAGTGAGGAGATCAATTTGATGGTGTAGAGACGCAAAATTTTGCGTCTCTACCTTACCCGTCACGACAAGGAGAAACCATGTTAACCCTACCCGCCTTCTGCACCCACCAACAAACGGCCGTTTACCGCGACACCACCGACAAAAACCGTTTCTACCTCGACGCACCCACACCCGACAACAGCAATACGGCCGTTCGCTGGCTATCCACCCCCACCGCCGCCGCCTACCTCGTCAGCGACATCCGCTTTGGTGCTGACTCCCAGCAGCTACAGGCCGCCGGGCAGCGATTGGGTGGCTATCTCCACCCCGTCCCCTGGAACGTCAGCCCCGTCTTTGCCTGGGGGCAGCACAACGGCCGCGTCCGCATGATCGCCCACGGCCGCACCGCTGGCTACGGCAGCCACAACGTTGTGCTTGGCGGCGAACTACCTGCCGCCATGATGGGGCAGCCCATCGTCATCGCCGCCGAGCTAACGGCGCAGGCGCAGTTGACGGGGGCAGGCGTGCGCGGCCACGCCACCGCCACCGACCTCGTGGCCGATCTCGTCGGCCAAATGCCCACCGGCAGCCGCGTCAGTTGGGGCACCACCCTGGCCGATGTGATGCTGCCCACCCTGCGCGAACTGCTGCGCCGCCAACTGCTCACCCTGCTGGTGGATGCCAGCGACATCACCCTCAACGCCCTCAGCGAACTGCGTGATCAAGCCCTACTGGAATGGGCCAGCCGTCTGGCTACCTCCGCCCGCACCAGCCTGGCCGCCCCCGCCGCCGCCATCGAACAGTTCACCCCCAGCCCCATTGATTGGGCACTCACTTGGCCGCCGCAGCAGCCCATGCCCCTGCGTGCCATGCGCGTGATTCGGACGCGAGGAACGGCCGTTTCCCCGTCCACCGTACAGGAATCTTTATTGGTAAGCCCGTAGGGGCGTATTGAATACGCCCCTGCCTATTAACAAGCACAAACGGAGTACAAACCTTATGCTAACAGTCCCCGCCTTCCGCACCATTGCCGACACCACCCTCTTCCGCGACGACGCACTGTGGTACAAATTCTACCCCATCTACGCCTACCCCAGCGTCCGTCTTGACAAAAACGGCAACCCCGTCTTCTTCATGGCAAAATACGCCTTCTCCGACCAAGATCGGGAAAGCAACCCCAAGCTGCCCCCCGGCGGCGGCTATCTCAACTTCGATATCCAGTTCGACGTGCCTGCCCCTGTGCTGGCAACCGTCCGCACTGAGCTGCAAAGCTGGGTGGCCCAGGAATGGACGCGGCTGCGAAACGGAACCGCCGCCGAAAAAGCACTGCCCGGTGTCGCCAACACTGCCGAACCCCCCGCCGTTGAATTTGGCGAACCCACCTGGACGGCCGGAAGCGTCTCTATGGATGCGCCGCAATCGGAAATGCTCGTCAGCCACCGCGTCGCCAGCGGCGCACCCTCGCTGCTCTCCGGCAATATCGCCGTCTTTAGCATGGATCTCACCCACGAAGGAGCCACCTTCATGCAGCGGGTGCTAGTCGGCGACGACGGCAGCAGCGGCAGCGATCTCACCCCGGTGCAGGTCAAATACGACCTCTCCTTCTGGGCGCGGCTGCCCAAAGCCAGCATCCACATTAGCGCCAACTCCGAGAAAATCCATGAGCACGTTCGCAAAATCATGGACGGCGAAGGCACCGACCACTGCACCACCTACGACTTTGCCTACACCGACATTGACACCCGCACCGCCCACATGGCCGGGCTGATTGAGGTGCAAATTGACAACGGCTCCGGCTCGCTCAGCGAAGACACCATCGAATCGCTGCGCGAATACGCCCTCGACATGGTGCAGCAGATGATCGAATCCAGCTTCTTCACCGACCAGCCGCCGCTGGGCGAAGGCCCCGGCACCAATGATGGCAGCCTGGCCGATACGGCCACCGGTCGCAGCAAAAACGACAAAAAGTTTTATTTGCAGCAGTACGACTCGGCCACCATGTCTATTGAACTGCACCTGGAACAAAGCAGCGTCGTCGAATGGCCGGTACATCCCCAGGCCACCCTGTCCACCTTCTTTCGCGGGCTAACGGGCGAGCAGCTTAAGCAGTATGTCCGCACCGTTGACCTCGACGATGACTTTTTCCAGCATTTGGGGCTGGAAGTCCGTGCCATTGCCGACTATGGCGACGCGGCGCTGGATTTGGTGGAGGTGGATGTGCGCTACAAAGGGGTGGATGAAAACGGCGACCATCAGGAAAAGAACCAAACCTTTACCTTCACCAGCATTGAGCCGCAGACGTGGAACCCCAGCTTGATTGGCAATGCCCGCGATTATGACTATCGCTACCGCGTCAGCTTCCGCGACCACGGCTTTGGGCCATACACTGAATGGGTCAGCAGCAGCTCCCCCGACCTCAATATCTCCATTCCCACCCCCGGCCGGGTGCGGCTGGCGGTGCAGGCGGGTCATATTGACTTTGAGCAACTGGTGGAAAATGTGCAGGTGACGCTGGCCTACGAAGACGTGGCCGCTGCTGTGGTGCGGCAGGAACAGACCGTTTCGCTCAACGCCACCCGCCGCGAGGCCAGCTACGAACGGCTCATCTACACCTTCCCCACTCAGCCGGTGCAGTTCAAACGCCGCTTTGTCATGAAGTCGGGCGAGGTGATTGAGGACGAAGCGTGGCAAACCACGGTCAACCAGCAGTTGCTCATCAACCAGCCGTTTACCGACCTGCTGCGGGTGCGGCTGCTGCCCACCGGCAACGGCTGGGAGGAGCTGACGCAGGCGGTGGTGGATTTGCGCTATCAGGATTTTGCCAACCAGTACACGGTGGAAGAGAGCCTCATTCTGAAAAGCCGAGATGAGTTCCGCACTTGGCAGGTGGTGCTGCGTGACAAGACCAACACGCGCTACAGCTATCGGGTGTCGGCAAGTTTTAAAAACGGCCGTTTTTCCCAAACCCCTTGGCTCCACAGCGAAGGCGAAGCCACCATCCCCATCGAAATCAAAGCCCAGCCCGGCCTCAAGGTGCAGTTGCTTCCTGATCGGCTCGACTTTGCCGCCTCACCCATCACCGAAATCACCCTCAACTACGCCGCCGCCGGGGTGCAGGCCAGCGAAACCTTTGTCTTCCGCAGCAAAGAAACGCAAACCTGGCGCGTTGCCACCCCCGATGCGGCTCCGGTGCAATACCGCTACCAGATTACCCATTATCCCAACGGCAACGGCCCGGTGCTGCTGCCGGAGATGGAGGAGCAAGATACGGCCGTTATTTTGCCCCCCTACCGCCCCCCGGAAGCTGGCAATCTGACGGTCACGCTGATGGCGCAGTTGGTGGACTTCATTGCTACCCCCATTGTGGTGGTGGATCTGGACTATCTGGATGAGGTAAACAATGTTCATCAGGTGGGGGCGGTGACATTTACGGCCGTTAACAGCCAAACCTGGGTCATCCCCGTCAAAGACCTCAACCGCAAACATTTCAGCTATACCCTCACCTACTACACCGCCGACGGCCAGGAGCACCGCCAACCCACCCAGGTACAGCCCATGCCGCGTGTCATTATTCCAAGATACCAACAAACCCCGTAGGGGCGTATTGCATACGCCCTTCATAGTAACACGATTAAAGATTGGAGATTGGAGATTAGAGATTGGAGACCTTCATCAATCTCCAATCTCCAATCAACCAATCTCCAAAAATTACAGGATGCTTTAAGCGAGGTAAAAAAACATGTTAAAAGTACCGGCCTACGAATATTTTCCCGAATTTGGCGTAACCGCCTACCAGGACGACTCCATGTTCTGGAAGTTCTACCTGATCCCCGACGTTCCCTCCATCCGGCGGGATGTCAACGGCAACCCCGTCTTCCTGCTCATCAAATACGCCTTTGGCGACCAAGACCGCGAAGAAAACCCCGACCTACCACGCGGCGGCGGCTATCTCGCCTTCGACGTTGCCCTCTCCATCCCCGACGGCAACGTAACACAAATCAAGCAGCGGCTACAGCAACGTGTAGACCAAGATTGGAACATCCTCAAATCGCTGGCCGAAAACGCGGGCAAAGATGTGCGCGGCTACCGCGTTTGGAGCCACCACCCTGGCAAGCACGAAAACGCGCTCTCCGTGGACGATGTGCGCCTCGGTCTGCCCGTTGACGTGCCAGAAGCCCCTCCCGGCGACCAACCGCCCAAGGTTGTCATTGATTACCCCACCTGGACTGACGGCACCTTCTCCGTTTCCGCCCCGCAAAGCGAAAACCTAGTCAGCCACCGCGTCACCAACGGCCCCCTCTCGCTGGTGGGCAACAACACCGCCGCTGTTAATATGGATCTGACCGAGGCCGGGGCTACCTTTATGGAGCGCACCCTCGTCAACCCCGACGGTAGCGGAGCCACCGACCTCACCCCCATCCAGGTCGTCTACGAACTCAAATTCTGGGCGCGGATTCCCCCCGTGCGCCTCATGATCGAAGCCGACAGCCGCAGCCTCCACGCGGCCCTCAAGGAGGTTGACCACGACTACGACGGCCACGATTGCAGCGAAGACGACATGAGCCATTATGAAACCCAACTGGGCATGGCGATTGATGCCGGGCTAATCAAAGTTCGTTTTGACACCGGCACCCTGTCGCTCGATGACGACTTTTTGCAGCAAATCCGCGCTACGGCGATGAAGCTGGTGCAGGATATGATCAAGGACAGCTTCTTCCAAAAGAAAGAAGCCCCGCCCGCCAACACCGACGACCCAACGGCCGATTTTGTCAACAGCGAAAAAGACATCTACTACATCAAAACCGAAGTAGATTACAGCCAAGTCTCCATCAACTACGACGAAGAAATGACCTCCATCGTCGAGTGGAAAGTCAACCCGCAGGGAACCATGCAGGCGTTTTTCAGCGACCTCTCCGCCGCCGAAATGAAAAAATACGTCCGCGTGGTGGATTTGGACGACGACTTCTTCAAAACGCTCGGCCTCAACGTCACTGCCTACGCTGACTGGGACAACGAACCCATCGCCTTTGTCGAATGCCAAATCAACTACAGCGGCCGCGACGAAAATAACCAACTGGTGGAAAAGGTCCAAACCTTCACTTTTACCAAGACCAACACAACCGGCTCCTGGGATCCCAGTCTGATTGGCAGCAAGCGGGAATACCAATACCGCTGGCGCGTCGCCTTCCACGGCCGCGAACCCGACCGCTTCAGCCGCTGGTTCCGCGAAACCAGCCCCCACCTCAACCTGACCGTCGCCGACCCCGGCAAAATCGCCATCAACCTGCTGGCAGGCAACATTGACTTTGCCCACACCGTCGAGCAGGTGCAGGTGGAGATCAGCTACCGCGACCCTGGCTCTGGCGTGGACGAAGAGGCGATGACCTATGTGCTGGCCGATGGGCAGAAGCAGCAAAACTACAGCCGCTACATCTACACCGAGTGGGATCGCCCCGTGCAGTATCGCACCCGCTTCTTCCTCAAGGATGGGCAGATGATTGAGGGCGAATGGCAGGATACGCTTAATCGGCAGTTGCTCATCAACGCGCCGCTTTATGACAAGCTGGACGTGCGGCTGGTGCCGGCCGGAAGTTGGGACAACGTGGTGCAATCGGTCATCAGCCTGCGCTACCAGGACCCCACAACGGGCTACAACGCCGACGAAGCCCTGCTGCTGAAAGCGGCCAACGAATTCCGCGCTTGGGCGGTGGTGCTGCAAGACACCACCTTCCGCCACTTCCAGTACCGCGTGTTGACCACCTTCAAAAACGGCACCTTCACCGAAACCCCTTGGATCAACGCCGACGGCGACCAGGCGATCCCGATTGTGGTGGAGGAAGTACCGCACCTGCGGGTGAATTTGCTGCCTAACCTACTCGACTTTGCCACCACACCGGTGGTGGAATGCACGCTGCGCTACCACGACGCGGTGGGCAACATTCACAAGGTAGAGACGTTTACCTTCACCAGCGGACAGCAGGCAAGCTGGGGCTTCCCGCTGGCGGCGGCGACGCGCAATGAGTACAGCTATGAGATTACGTACCATACGGCAGACGGCCGTTCCATCACCCTGCCACAGCAAACCAGCGACGAAACGGCACTGATCATCCCGCGCCTGCTCGTTCCCGAAATCAACTGCACCTTTATTCCCAAACTGGTGGACTTTGGCGCGACTCCCGTGGTGGAAGTGGCCTTTGATTACGAAGACCCGGCGCACGGCATTGACTTTGCCGACACCCTCATCTTCACCGCCCCCACTGACCAGCAAATCCAGTTTCCCATCTTCGCCGACTCCCCCGACCAGTACACCCTCACCGTTGGCTACTATCTGCCCGACGGCACGGTGGTCAGCCGCGAGCCGGTGACGCTGGACAAGAAGCGGGTGATTATTCCGCGTTATGTGAATGGGGCATAGCAATTGAGAATAGAGAATGGGGAATTGAGAATGGAGAATGAATGACCTGTTCTCCATTCTCAATTCTTAATTCCCAATTCTCAATTTTCCGAGGCTCTTATGTTATACCTCCACCCCCCCTATTATATGTATGAAGGCGTGCCGGTAATGGCCGATTACCATGACCCGCGCCAGTTTTATTACTTGCCGAACCGGCCAAAGTTGGCGGTGGACGAAAACGGCCGTCCGGCCATTCGGCTGCTCATCTTCCGCGAAAATTTGGACGAAGTGCCGCCGGAAGAAGAACACGCCGCCGGTTTTCTGGTGTTTGACACCAGCTTGGCCTGGCCGGAAGCGACGCTCAACAAAGTGGCGCAAAAAATCCAGACCGACCTCTCGCTCGATATGCCCCCCCGGTTGGCTCCCCTGCCGTACCGCAACGGTAGCGTGCGGCTGACGTTTTTGGACAAAGTGACCCCGCCACCCCCTGCCGCAGGGGAAGAACCGGCCGAAGAACCCGCCTCGAAATGGGTGCCCATGCTGGAAAGCAGTGGTGTACCCTCGCTCTACGGCGAAAACCGCGCCATTTTTAGCGCCATGCTCAGCAAAAAGGCGGCGGCGCTGATGCTGGGCGCATTTGAAGGATTCATCCCTGCTGGGGTGGTCTACGACCTGGAATATGTGGGTTTGCAGCGGGCGTTTAACGTCCACGTTGAGGCCGACTGGGAGCAGGTGTACCACCACATCAGCGAAAAATACGCCGTTGACTTGGTGTTTGTTTCGATCAACACCGCCGAAATCATTGATGAACTGGAAGAAAAACAGCTCATCACCTTCACCGCCTCGCTGGAAGGGGTGGATGAAGAGGGAATGGAAGCGGAGTTTAAAGCAGTGCGAAAGGAATTGGAAGAATTTGTGCTAGAGAAATTCTTCAAACCCGTTACCAACCCCAACCAGCTTGACACCGACGGCGGGGCGATGGAAGGGCTGCAAACGGCGCGGCAAATCGTGAACCTGATTCACCATTGGCCGAGCGTGGGCTACTCACGGCTGGAGCTAAACATGACGCAGGTGCGAACGCTGGCGGTGGATTACACCATGCTCAAGGCGGTCTCGCGCCACATCGCCCCGCAAGCCCACCTGAGCCTCTTTTTTGAGGATTACAACCTGACCCGCGACGACGTAGTGACGGTGGTAGACGGCAAGGACGCGATGTGGGAGGAGCTTGGGTTTGACATTTCAGCCAACGCCGACTTTGCCACGGATGGGATTCACGCCATTAGCACTGATGTTTACTATGGGCTGCTGCCGGAGGCAGAGCCGGAAACGTTCCCGGTTAGCTGGTCGTTTTTGCTGGACGAAACGCAAACGCGGGTGCATAAGGCGGCGTGGTACAACCCGGAGGTGGGTAACAATATGCGCTATCGCTACACGGTGCATTTCCGGCCGGCGGCACTGCCGGGGCCAGAAACGGCCGTTTCCAGCGGTTGGCGTGAGCATAACGGCCGTTTACTTATCCTCTCCCCCCGCGAACTGTACCAGACCCGCCAGGTCGAAGCCCAGCTTGTGCGCGGCTTCCCGTTCGACCGCTACCCGCAGGTGCATGTCCACTTGCGCTATGTGGACACGGAAACGGGCTGGACGCATGAGGATGCGGCCTTGTTAGACGAAACAAAGCAGCAGCTTCCCTTTGCTTTTCGCACGCGGGCTGGGGCAGGAACGGCCGTTTCCTACCGCCTCACCTACCTTGGACTCAACGGCAAACGACTGGAGCAAGATTGGCGTACTACGTTGGACGACACCGTATTTATCACCGACCCCGCCGACGACTACCTGACGGTACGGGTGCTGGTGGCGGGCAACCGCGCCGAAATCATGAACCTGATCGTAGATTTCAAATACATTGACGAAGCCAACGGCGTGCGCGAATTTGGCTCCCTCTTCATTGACCAGAGCAACATTAACCAACTGCACCAGTGGCGCGTGCCGCTGGCCGACCCCGCCCAGCGCCGCTACTGGTACAGCCAACTGCTGATTGATGCCGCTGGCAACGTCACCCAAACGGGCTGGATGCAGGCCGAGAAAACCACGCTGCCCGTGGGGGCGGTCTATGCCAAGCTGATGGAAGTGCAGCCGGAGCTGCTGGGGCCGCCGCTGGCAGAAAACGGCGTGGAGCGCATTCGGCTCTGTTTGAAATACCACGATGCGTTTAATGGCTACCAAGCGGAGCAGGAAATGATGTTTGCCGCGCCGGGCAAGGGGGAAATCTGGCGGCTGGCGTTGCAAGATGCCGGGATGCGCGACTACAGCTATGAGCTGACCTATGTGATGGACACCGGTTTTGAGCAGCACGCTGGCCCCTTCTCTTCGCGGGACACGTTTTTGCTGCTGTCTTCGGTGCCGCCGGAACTGTAATCGGTAAACAGTAATCGGTAAACAGTAATCGGTAATCGGTAATCGGTAGACTGATAACTGATAACTGATTACTGATTACTGATTACTAGAGAAAAAACATGATTCTTACACAAGCACGGCACGAAACACCCACAACCGACTTCCTCTTCCAGGCAGCACTGCTGGCAGGATTGGGACGGCAAGCGCGGCTGGTGGCGCAGCAGGCGGCCAACGGCCGTTTCTGCCCCCACGCTGACCGAAGCTGTATTGACGCTGGCAGCACGCTGCTGCTGGCAATGGCGGCCCCTGGCGAACGGGAGCTACGGCTGGTGCAACGGTTGGCGGATGGGGAAGATGGTGGGCAGCGGTGGCTGCATACGCAGGTTGGGATGACGGACGACGGACGACGGACGACGGACGACGAAAGCATGAATTATGGCCTCCGTCCTTCGTCCTCTGTCCTCGGTCAATCATCTCCCATCTATCAAAGGCAGGAATTAACGGCCGTTTACCTCCACAACCCCGCCGCCGCCTGGCAAGCCGCCCACACCCTCAGCCAAACTTATGCTACTGAAGCCGCTTTCCGCCGCGCTCATGCTGTTTTAGGACCACGCGGTCGCATTTTCAAATGTCAGCAGCCATTACCGGAGACCTCCGAGGTCTCAGTAACCTGGCAGCTAGACCGCCAAACCACCCCCGCCGAGGCGCTGGCTGCCTACGGGCTGCGGCAGGGCTGGACGGCCGTTTCTGCCGCCCTGACCCCCCTCTTCGGCCAGCCCGTTTCCCCGCGCAGCCGCCCGTGGAGCATTTCGGTGGCGTTGCCGGAGCCGGACAGGGTGCGGGTTGGCACCACGGCCTGGGCGCGGCAGCCGGAAGAGCCAGGCAAGCACCAGCGGCTGGCGCAAACGATTGAGCAATTTGGCGGAAACGGCCGTTTTGCCGAAGCCCTCTACAAACTTGCCCTCACCACCCACCCGCCCAGCCTCACCACCCGCATCGGCCGCGCCGTTGAGGTGGAGCTGTGGGGGGAGGAGGTGGTGGGCATAGAAATGTATTGTTGTGTTGGAAGTTAAAAATGGTAATCAGTAACCAGTAATCAGTGAAGCAAACTGATTACCGATTACCGATTACTCCCCACTCTTATCGGAGGTTTTACATGAACTGGTTACGTATTCGACCCTTATTGGCAAGCTGGCCGGGGGACACCCAGCCACCGACGTTTGAAATCATGGCGGATGAGAACGGAACGGCCGTTGTTGAACTCGCTTGGGATCCGGCCGCCTTACTCGCCCCCGCCAGCTACGTCGCACCCGACAATCTGCGCTACTACAGCAGCGATGTGGCCTTTAACGAGACCATCACTGACGACAACGGCAGCAGCCGCCACATCACCGTCCCCGCCCAAACCATCACCCTCAATGGCAACCGCGCCGTCTGGACAATGCCGCAAGCATTGTGGGATGGGTATGTGCAAGAAACATTGAAGTCCAGCAACACCCCGCCGCGCAGCCGTTTTACCCGCGTGCTGTACTACCGCGTGCGCGTCACCCCGCCCGGCGGCTCCACCGCCCGCGTCTGGCCGCTCGATTCGGCCATTAGCGGCAATATTGACGCGCCGCATCTCAACATTTTGACGATTTGCGCCTCGCCAACGGCGATAGTGGTGCCGGACGAAACGGCCGTTAACGCCATGGGCGGCATCACCGGCTTCGACACCCTGTGGAGCACGCTGCTGCGCTGGTTCTGGCACAACCTGGATGAATCCTCGGCCGACCGGCAGGCGTTGGTCGCCATTTTTGGGCATCAAACCTTCCAGACCGAGATCAGCAGCGCGGCGCAGCGGGGCAAATTGCTCAAGCTGTGGCTGCTGGGTGGCCCAGCGCGGCGGCAACTGCCCCGCCTGCTCAGCCGCCGCATCCAGCGCGGTAGCAACATCACCATCCCCGCCCTTGTCCAAACCGACCTGCGCGGCGGCAAGACGCTCATTGACAACCTGCTCACCCTGCTGACCATCACCCCTCACCCCGACATTGTGGGGGCGGCGACCCCGGCCGAACTGGTAAGCGATGTCGTCACCGAAATTTTGGACCCCAACGGCCAAATCAACCAGGGGGCGGCTGGCACTTGCTCCCCCACCTCGCTGCAAACGATGCTGCTCAACCTCAACCCGTCGGAATATGTCCGCTTGCAGGTGGGGCTGTTGAGCAGCAGCGGGGCAACGACGCTGGCAAACGGAACGGCCGTTTCCATTCCCCCCGGCATCTTCCAGGTTGCCCGCTACGCCGGGTCCCAAACTAACCCGTTTTTTGTCCGCACCAACGCCGAACTGGCTTTCCAATCCACCATTTTGAAATATGCCCAGGGCAGCCGCTTCCCCGCCTACAGCACCACCGCCGCCGCCAATGCCCCCAACGGCATCAACACCGTTTTCCAGCAAACCATTGCTGGTGGCCTCATGTCGGACGAAACGGATCGGGGACTAGAAGGGATTTTCAACGCCACCTTTACCACCAACTACATCCCCAACACCACCCAGACGGCTAACCAGGCGGCACAGCCCGGCTTACGCACCGGCTTCCTCAGCAGCATTGACGCAGCGCAGCAGCCGGTGCCGCTGGCGATGTATTGGAGCCAGCCCTACAACTTTGGGCATGTGGTGCTGGCGGTGCGGCGAGAAAACGGCCGTGTTTTCTTCAAAAACCCGCAGTACGCGGGCAGCAACCCCACAGCGGCCACGGGCAGCACCGCCACCAACCCGCCCCGCCGCTACGACGACGCTTCCGCCACCCTCGAATCCATCAGCGAAGCCGATTTGCTGACGTGGATTAAGGGGTATTGGAATGCAGGAACGGCCGTTGGTTAATTTTGTTACAAGTTACAAGTGGCAAGTGGCAAGTCACCTGTCGTTACACACACGACTTGCCGCCTGCAACTTGTTACTTGTTACCTCTTAGGAGACTCCCACCATGTTATACCTAGACTCACCCATCGGCCCCATCAACGGGCTAATGATTTACCGGGATCACCAAGACCCCGACATGTTTTACTATGTTCCCGAACGGCCGCGTTTGGCACTCAACGATGGCACGCCGGAGTTTGTCTTCCTTAAATATCGGCGCGACATCACCGACAACGCGGACTTTGACCCCGATAAGGACGAATCGCTGGGCGGCGGCTTTCTCGCCTTCACCGTGGATTTGGGCGTGACGGACGAGCAGCTTGACGACATGAAGCGGGAATTGCGCCGCTTTGCCGATGGCGACATCAAGCTAGCTCCCATCCAATTCCGCAAAGGGTCGGTGCGCCTTTCCATCAGCAAAGATGCCGCTGATGCCGACGGCGCGGCAGCCAACGAACCGCGTGGCCTCACCTTTTTTGAAGAGGTCTATGGCACCAGCAAGCCATCGCTCTTTGGCTTCAATCGCGCCACCTTCTCGCTGATTTTGTCGCGGGAAGGGGCAACCTTGTTTGAGACGGCACTGCGGGCGGGCATCAGCCCTGTTGGTGTCATTTATGACCTGGAGTTTTTGGGGCTGCGGCCGGCGTTCAATGTCCACATCACCGCCGACTACCGCCGTATCTACGACCATTTGGAGGTCGAGTTTGGCGCACGCGGCCAAATCCAGATGGTGTCGCTGGCGGCCGAAATCGCCGCCGCCTTCCAAAAGCTGCGCGATGAAGGCCATATCAAGGTAGAGGTGATCAACTTCAGCGACGATGAGGATTTACGCAAGCAGGCTGACGATGCGTTCAAATGGTTCCAGCAGGAGCTGCTGAAAGAGTTCTTCCAGTCGGCGCTGGAGCCGCCCAGCTTTATGACGCGCAGTAACAACGGCGGCATGTTGGGGCAGTTGCAAAATCTGTTTGGCGCCCTCAACGCCGTCCAGTCGGCCCCAGCCACCCCGCAGCGCGGCACGCCCACGGCCACCGCACCCACCGCCGCCCCCGCCGCCACCGACCTGAGCAGCGGCGAGCGTTCGACGACGGAGATGAACCGCACGGCAGCAACGGCCGGTGGCGGTGGCATGGCGGCGGCGGGAACGAATAACCCGGCATCGGAAATTTCCCCCATTCACATCGGCTTTTCGCTGAAGTATTACCACCAGGACGAGCTAAAGATTCGCACTTTTGATTATTCGATGCAAACGGCCGTTGCCAGCCAAGCCGCCCCGCAAGGGTTGTTCTCCACCATTACCGCCGGTCTAGACCCGGATCGGGCGATCAAGGAGGTGGATTTGGACGACGACTTCTTTACGCGGCTGGTGGCAACCGTTTCGCTGGGTGGGGATTTGGACGTGGCGGGAATAACGGCCGTTGGGGTTAACCTCGAATACCCCGGCAACCGCGCCGCAGACGAAGAACCAACCCACGTAGACGGCTTTGTCTTCCGCCCCACCGAACTCACGCCGCAAACGTTTAATAGCTGGCTCAACGACGCCAAAGACCTGACCTATCGCTACCAGCTTGACATCCACTTCAAACCCGATTCTCCCTGGGTGGGCAAGGAGGCACATGTAGTCTCGCCGTGGCGCACCAGTCGCGCCCGCCAGCTCACGCTTAACCCGCTGGATGAGATTGGGCTACTGGATGTGGAGGTGACGCTGGGCGAAATTGATGCCGCCGACGTGAGCCAAGTGCAGGTAGAACTGCTTTATGACGACACGGCCAACGAGTTCCACCATGAGAAAACGATGATCCTGCGCCCCGGCGAGGCGAGTCGCCATTGGCGGCTGCGGCTGTCTGACCCCGAATTACGCAGCTACCAATACCGGCTGACCTACTTTATGGCGAACAACTTGCGGGTGGTGCAAGAGTGGCAAACGGCAGACGATGAGACGCTGGTGGTCAATGAGCCGTTCCAGGGGCTATTGTCGGTGCGGCTGGTGCCGCTGCTGGATGCCGAGGAGCTGTTGGAAGCGGTGGTGGACATTACCTACCATGAGGACGACAGCGGCTACACCCGTCACGTGCAGCAAGTCTTTACCCCTGATGCGCTCCGCAGCCAAACGATCCAGATTCCGACGCTGGCGGCCGAGCCAATCAGCTACAGCTATGAGACGACGGTGATTCGGCTGGATGGTTCTGTGTTTGTGGGTGAGCCACAAACGGCCGTTGATCGCGCCCTGGTCATTTCCGACGGCGTGGGCAGCACCAACCGCATTCGCGTCAAGCTGCCGTCGGCCACGCTCAATGGGCTGGCAGCGCTAAAGGTGGATTTGGAAAGCGCGGGTGAGACTCCGGATCGGGATTCGGCCTTGTTTACCCCCAGCCAATTGAACGACGCGCTGGTGTCGCTGGTGTCGCCCAACGGCAACGGCAGCTTTGCCTATCATTACACGGTCACGGGCTACACGGCACTGGGGCAGCCAGTGGCAGGTCTCAGTGGTGATACGAGTGACAAGACGTTGATTGTGCAATTGCCAACGGCATAATGACGTGGTGCGTGGTGCGTGGTGCGTAAAACCTAACGCACCACGCACCACGCACCCAAGTGGCAAGTTTGCTAACCCGTAATGGGCAGATTACTTAATGGCACGGATGTGGACAGATAGCGGGCACTCATCCAGCCCACCGTGCCATCGGCCAGCCGCACGTTGGCCCAGGTAGCAGCGGCATTACGCCCCAGCAACGTCATGAGCGTGCCGTTAGGCATGGCTTTGATGACACCAGAGCTTACATCAGGGCCACTGCGGATGTTGAGGTAGTAGACGGTGATGACCGTAGCCGTTGGCCCAGGGACCGAGCTTCCGGGCGCAGGGACGGATCCTGACCAGACGCTTAGGCTGCTAATGGGCACATTGGTGGAGAGGTAGGGAGGCAGGCTACTGACCCAAGCGGTGCTGTTGTTCCAGTTGATCATCACCCAATGGCTGTCGGCACTACGATAGCCAGCCAAAGAAACGGTTTGGCCTTTTGTGAGCTGGGTAATCACGCCATAGCTCAAACCGGGGCCAAAGCGGACGTTGAGACGGCTGCTTTGGACAACGCCGGTGTTGCCAGTTGGCACCGAAGGCACAGGAGTTGGGGTAGGTTGAGACGAACCCGTTAGCTGTGTCCATGAGAAGTTGATTTCGGCACCACCACCGTGTTCATAATATTCGACCCGCACCGGTACGCTGGTGGCTGGCAAATCAATCTCGCCGCTAAAGCTTTGCGCCTGATGATCATACCAGGCGTTGATGAGCTGCTGGTTGTTGACCCACACGCGCACGCCGTCATCGGCGGCAGCGGTGAAGCGGTAGCGGCCAGGAGCAAACGTCATGCTGCGCGACCAGCGGACTGAAAATTGGTCGTTGGCAACCAGACCGGATGCGGGCGAGCCGTTGCCCCAATTGAAGCTGATGTTGGCATCGTCACGCACTAAAACGGCCGTTCCTGACAAGTTTGTATTGTTAAAATATTCACCCTTCCAGTTCACCACCGTCGCCGGGGCTGTGCCACTAACGGCCGTCCACGACAGCTTGGCAACAGCATCGCCGCCAGCATCGTAATACTTTACCTTGACCACATGATCGCCGGAGGCCAGGAAAAGATCGTGGGTAAGGGTGTGAACCTGGCTGTCTGTCCAGGAATCAATGATCAACACCTCATCCACCCACACCCGCATCCCGTCGTCCATTGTGGCACTAAAGCGATAGGTGCCGGCCGAAAAGTTGACGCTGCGCTGCCACCGCGCCGAGAAATCACTGGTGTTGACAATGCCATCGGCTGGGCTTCCCCGCCCCCAATCGTGATTAAGCTCCGATTCGGTGCGTTCCAGCACCGGATCACCCGTTAAATTGGTGTTATTCCAATATTTTGCCTGCCAGGCGGAATCTGCGGCCTGAACGGCAGCGGGCATACGACCCCAGGTTAGCAGCAGCAAACCTAGAGCAACCATGCCCATGAATATTTTGGTTCTTGCTTTGCTGGTCACTGTTATTCTCCTTACACACCCACTTGCAAAACCAGTTTTATTGTAGTCCCGGAAGCTTCCAGCGTAGAAGTGAGGACGATGTGTCCGATCCTTATACATATAATACGAAAATGTGGTCAAAAATGTTCCACGCTACGGCTACGGTTGGGCAACGATTGGGTGGTTTGTGGGAAGGGATGGGAGGGGAGAAACGGCCGTTAACAATTCCCCCATCTCAATCGGCTTCAGCCCCCACGCCAGCCGCGCCCGGTCACACTGCTCACTCGGCACCCCATTCACCCACGCCACCTGAAGCTCACGGCACGGCGACGGCCGGCTTTCATAAATGGTGCAGCACACACCTTGCCCCACTGTCCCATCCAACGCCACACAGCGTACCGGCCGGCTGTGTGTTCCCTTCATCACCATCCTCAACGGGTCTAGCTTTTGTGTCAGTTCCATAGGAACTGCTCCCTCAACATTTGGATCGGCCTCCCCCCAATAAAACGCAACTCTAAAATACGCACAACATGCCCCACATTGTAAACAAATGCTCTCTGCCGACATATTTTTTTGTGTTTATCGCCTCCTGGCCTAACTCGCAAAAGTTTTGTACCATGATCATAAAAGTTAAGCTGTCGAGCGTCATCGGCAAAATGTTATAGGTGATGTTTTCCATCTCCCCGACACCGCTTCACCGTTTTCTTATTTTTTCCGCCTATACTAACTAGCAAATGTGACAGCCGTTAAAAAACAAGAGGAGCTTCAAGACACAATAACCATGCGTTTGCTAGTTGTTGAAGATGAACCAGGTATTTCTGAATGGGTCCGGCAAGGGCTAACCGAATTTGGCTATGCCGTTGATGTCGCTGAAGATGGCGAGGACGGGTTGCATTTTGCCTTGTCGGCAGAATACGACGCTCTTATTTTAGACATCATGCTCCCCGGCATGGACGGGTTAGAACTGATGCAAACTTTGCGTAATATGGGGCACAAAACACCCATTCTCATGCTCACAGCGCGTGACACCATTGACGACCGGGTGAAAGGGTTAAACACCGGTGCCGATGATTATCTGGTCAAACCCTTTGCCTTCCCTGAACTGCTGGCTCGCATCAACGCCCTGCTGCGCCGCCCACCGCTGCAACAGCAGGGCAGCGTGCTGCGTGTGGCCGATTTGGAAATGGACACGGCGAAAAAATCTGTCAAACGAAGCGGCCAACTTATTGATCTGCGCCCGCGAGAATACGCCGTGCTGGAATACCTGATGCGCCATCCCGACCAAGTGCTGACACGCACCCAAATTGGCGAACACGTCTGGAATTTTGATTACTATCACGAGTCCAACGTCGTGGATGTCTACATCGGTTATCTGCGACGCAAAATTGACCAGGATGCTCCCTATCCGCTTATTCAAACGGTGCGCGGTATGGGGTATCGTCTGGCAGCCGAGGAAACAACATAAGGTTATATGAGCCGACTTAAATCATACCAGCCTCCCATCCGCCTGCGCCTTACTGCCTGGTATGTTCTCTTTCTGGGGGCTATTCTGCTGCTGTTTTCAGTCTACGTCTATTGGCAAACCCAACGCAATATGGTTGCCCAAGCTGACCATGCGCTGGAACTGGCGCTGGCCCAAACGCTCATTAACGTTGACCGAGAAGGAGAGCATCTTACCTTCAAAAATTTAGCCAACAATCCAGATGCGCTGCGGAATATAGACGACAAGTTTCTCATCTATCTGGTAGCTCCTGACGGCACAGCCTGGGATCAAATTGGCAGCGACAACCACGCTCCCCAGCCACAACAATTGCCCTCTGGCTATTATTCACAGTTGGCCGATGGAGAATCATGGCGCATTTTGAGCCGCGAAGTAACGGTGGGCAAGGTCACGGGTTATGTGCAGGTACTGCAAGAGCTGGAGGCAATTCGGCTGGCGCTGGTTAGCTTGCAGCAGCAAATCGGGCTGGCGATTCCACTGGCACTCATCCTGGCTGGCTTTGGTGGCCTGTTTCTGGCAACCCGCGCCCTAAATCCGATAAACCGAATTACGCAAACAGCGCAGTCCATTACGGCAGAAGATTTGAACCGCCGTATTGCCTACCCAGGGCCACGGGATGAAATCGGCCGTTTGGCGCAGACGTTTGATGGGATGCTTGACCGCCTGCAGCAGGCGTTTGACCGCGAGCGACGTTTTACGGGGGATGCCGCGCATGAATTGCGAACCCCATTGGCAGCGCTAAAGGGGCGGATTGGCGTGACGTTGAGCCAGCCGCGTGACAATGAGCAATATGTTGCCACGCTGCAAAGCATGGAAGAGCAGGTTGACCGACTCAGCCGACTAAGCAACGACCTGCTGTTTATGGCGCGGCTGGATCAAGGTGTCTTGAAGGGGGAATCTGAACCGATTCCGGCAGCGGACTTGTTAGGGGCAGTGGTGGACACAATACGGCCGTTGGCTGCCGCCAAATCCATTCGCATCGTTGAGCAGATCAACTCGACCAGCACCCTTGTGGGAGATATGGATTTGCTGATTCGGCTCTTTTTAAACTTGCTGGACAATGCCATCAAATACACGCCGCCCGAAGGGGAAGTACGAATTACGGCTACAGAAGGCAATGGGCAAGTCCATATTGCCATTGCCGACAGCGGTTTCGGCATTGCCGACGACCATTTACCACATCTTTTTGAGCGGTTTTACCGGGTTGAGAAAAGCCGGGTGCGGCGGTTAGGGCAAAATGGCAAGGGCGGCGTGGGCTTAGGACTAGCCATTGCTCATGAGATTGCCCGCTCGCACGGTGGTTCGATTAGCGTGCAAAGCCAGGTGGAACACGGTTCCACTTTTACGGTTCATCTGTCCAGCACAACAAACGATAAATCATCGTAAGGTATGGGCAGTGTCAATTCACAAATAAACAGGGAGGTATTGGAATGAAGCGTTTTCCGATTTCTGATGATCAAATGAATCAGGCAAAAATTTATCGGTGGGTCTTGCTGCTTGGGGCTTTCGCCAGCCTGGTGCTAACGGGTTGCGGAGCCACAGCAACTCTGCTCAATTCGGCGGGTGGCACGGCACCTGACGGCAGCCCGCTGCCGGGAACCGAGGAGTATGGGCTGAGCAGGCAAGAATTGGTGAGCAAAATTGAGGCAGTGGAGGCTGATATTGCTACCTGTATGAGCGATGCCGGGTTTGAATATGTGGCAGCCGACTATAACACGGTGCGACGGGGAATGGTGTCGGACAAATCGTTGCCGGGCATGACGGAACGGCAATATTTTAATGAGTATGGGTACGGCATTTCGACGCTGTACACGGGCAAGCCGCCGCAGTTGGAAGACCGGGCAACCCCTGCCCAAATTGGGCTGGGGGATCGGAACGTGGACATTTTCCGCAACTTGTCGCCGGCCGACCAGGTAGCCTATAACCAAACGCTGATTGGGGAAAACAGCAACGTCACCTTTGCCGTTGCCATTGAAACTGAAGATCTAGGGCGCACCGGGGGCTGCACCCGTGCCGCCATTGAGAAATCGTTTACCGCCGAACAGTTAACGGACACGTATCGGAATCCAAAAGATGCGCAGATTGAGCAAGACCCGCGCATGGTGGAGGCAATTGGGAAATACAGCCAATGTATGCGCGAGGCTGGTTTTGATTACAACCACGAGAAAGATATTGAGCCAGATTTGCGAAATCGGGTGGAGGCCATCACGGGCGGGCAGCCGTTAGAAGCCCTGTCGTCGGATGCGCTGGCGGCGCTGGGGCAACTGCAAGAGTATGAACGGGCGTTAGCCATTGCATCGTATCAGTGCGAGGTTAGTTATTTGGAGCCGGCCGAAGATGCCATCGAACGTGAACTGTATTCTGGACGTAAAAGCTAATTGGATATGGGCATAAACTGATGGGCAGAGATTGGGAGATTGGAGATTTTGAATCCCTAATCTCCAATCTCCAATTCCCAACAGTTTATGTTTGAAAAAGTTTATGACGCGCAAACGCATCACAACCCT